>UQPL01000172.1:0-3588 GCA_900542895.1 uncultured Collinsella sp.
TCGGTCCAGCCGGCGTAGCGCTCGATGTATCCGGTCGAGCCCTCGTCCTCAACGCTCAAGACGCGATAGCTGTAGACGGTATCCATAAAGCGCTTGGAGCCCGGGTTCATGATGGGGGCGTCCAGGCCCGCGCCAAAGGCGGCGGCCAAAAAGACCGAGCCCAGCAGCGGGCGGGCAGGCAGGCCAAAGCTGATGTTCGACACGCCGAGCGCGCATTTGACGCCCAGACGCTCCTTGCACAGGGACATGGCGTGCAGGATCTGCTCGGCTTGGCGTTGATTGGTCGAGGCGGTCATGACCAGGCAGTCGATGAGGATGCGGTCCGATCCGATTCCGTAGCGGGCAGCCTCGGCCACGATGCGCTCGGCGATGTCGAAGCGAGCCTCGGCGGTATCGGGGATGCCGCCTTCGTCGAGTGTAAGGCCGACAACGTTGGTGCCGTAGTGAGCGACCAGCGGAAAGATCTCATCCATGATCTGCTGCTTGCCATTGACCGAGTTGATGATGGGCTTGCCGGCGTAGCGGCGCACGGCGGCCTCGACGGCCGTAGGATCGGTGGAGTCGATCTGCAGCGGCAGCAGCGTGGAGCCCTGGAGCTGCTCGGTTGCCTGCTGGATGATCTTGACCTCGTCGATCTCGGGCAGGCCCACGTTGACGTCCAAGATGTCGGCGCCCTGCTCCTGCTGGCTGATGCCCTGGCTCACGACGTAATCCAGGTCGCCGTCGCGTAGGGCCTGCTGCAGGCGCTTTTTGCCGGTGGGGTTGATGCGCTCGCCGATGACGGCGATCTTGTGGCCGTCGCAGGGAAGGTCCACGACCGTCTGGGCGCTCGTGACCGACATGCTGGGCTTGCGGCGGCGCGGGCTGGGCGTGTGGTTGTCGATGAGCGTGCGCAGCGCTGCCATGTGCGCCGGCGTGGTGCCGCAGCATCCGCCGACGACGCTCACGCCATCGGCGATCATGCCGGCGACGGCCTCGGCGTATTCGGGGGCTTGGATATCAAAGACGGTGTTGCCGTCGTCGTCCACATGGGGGAGTCCTGCATTGGCCTGCACCATAACGGGCTTGTCGGTAACGGTGAGCATACGTGCGGCGAGTCCCCGGAGCTCGGCCGGTCCTTGGCTGCAGTTGATGCCCAAAACGTCGGCGCCGATGGCGTCGAGCGTGATGGCGGCGACCTCGGGACTCGTGCCCAGGAAGGTGCGGCCGTCCTCCTCAAAGGTCATGGTGGCAAAGACGGGCAGGTCGGAGTTTTCGCGGCAGGCGAGGACGGCCGCCTTGATCTCGGCAAGGTCGGTCATAGTCTCGATAATAAAGAGGTCCACGCCCGCATCGACGCCGGCGCGCACCTCCTCGGCAAAGAGGCCATAGGCCTCGTCAAAGCTGAGGGTGCCCAAGGGGCGAAGCAGCGCGCCGATGGGGCCGATATCGCCGGCGACGTAGCGGGCGCCGGCCTCGCGGGCGCAGGCGACGGCCGCGGCAAAGACGTCTGCCACGGTGGCAGCGCCGTCGAGCTTGTGGGCGTTGGCGCCAAAGGTGTTGGCGGTAATCACGTCGCAGCCGGCCTCGACGTACTGGCGCTGAATGTCGGTAATGACCTGGGGCTCCTCAAAGTTGAGCAGCTCGGGCAGGGCGCCCGCCTTCATGCCGGCCGCTTGCAACATGGTGCCCATGCCGCCGTCGAACAGCAGATGTCCCGTGCCCTCGATGGCCGCACGCAGGCGATCGTCCTTAATGCGCAGATCGTCGATCGTGCGTGTCTTGTACGTGGCACCGTTGCGACGTGCGGCATCAACGGGTGCCGCCAATGCAGTGCCGTCAGAATCATGAGTGATAAGCGGAGTAAACATCGAGGGCTCCTAATGGCTGGAATAGCAGGTGGTGTGGGCGGCGCGGAAGCGGCAGTGCTCGCGCATGCGGCAGATATTGCAGGTGGGGCGGCTCTGGGCGTCGTGGACTTCGCCGTCGAATAGGCCGATCACCGCGGTCACGCTTTTGGTGGGCATGAGCAGACTGGTGGGTGTGACGGTAAGCCCGATGAGCCGCGTGGCGTTGAGCGCATTGACGATCGAGCGCTGGGCCGAGAGCGGGCAGTCGCCGTAGCCGGGACTAAAGCGCCAGTTGCCAGCGAGCCCATGAACGGCGGCGTCCGTCTTGACCTGCTGGTCCATTTGCTCAACGGCGGCTTCCACGTAGGCGGAGCACGCGGCGTCGAGCACGGCGCCCTCCAGGGGATGTTGGGCTCCCGTGGTGCGCAGGCGACGCTCGGCGTCCATGCCGAGGGTGCATGCCATGAGCGCGGCAAAGCGGGCATCTTTGAGATGTCGATAGATATCGCGACCTCGCAGCTCAACGTTGGTGCCGACCAAGCGAATGCAAGGCTCACTTTGTTCGTCCACGCCCGTGGCATCGACGGCAAATACGCGGCGCACGCCACGGGGCTCAATGTCAAGTTCCAGACGCTCGACCACAAGCTCAATACGCTGCGACAGCTCGGGCTCAATCTGCTGGCCGCCGTAACCCAGATACCGCAGCATCTCGGCACGGTCGACACGGGGATGGTGCGCAGCATCGACACGGTAAAGCGCCGGCGACGCAAGGTCGGCCGGCACTTCGACAGCGGTTGTATCGATGTGCGGTTTTTCCATTACCCCAGGCGCTCCATAATGGTCGCGGCGATCGCAGGACGGTTCATAGTGTACAGGTGCAGGCCGTCGGCGCCGTGCTCCTTGAGGTCGCAAAGCTGGCGGGCGGCATAATCTACACCGGCTGCCTGCAGGCTCTCGGGGTCGTTCTCGTACTTGGCGAGAATCTTGATGACGGGGGAGGGCAGCGACGCGCCGCACATAAAGACCATGCGGCTGATCTGCGACTTGCCCATAAACGGCATGATGCCCGCGGTAATGGGCACGGTGATACCGGCCTTGTCGGCAAGCTCGCGGAAGCGATAGAAGCACTCGTTATCAAAGAAGAGCTGCGTCACAAAGAAGCTTGCGCCGGCGTCCTGCTTTTGCTTGAGGTGTTCGACCGAGGCGTTGAGGTCCTCACAGGCAATGTGGCCCTCGGGGTAGGCCGCGGCGCCTACGCAAAAGCCGGCGTCGACGAGCTCGGGGATGAGGTCGCGGGCGTAGGCGTAGTCCGAGGCGGGCTTGTCGTCCTCGGTCGCGCCGGCAGGGAGATCGCCACGCAGGGCCAGGATGTTTTCCACGCCGGCGGTGCGATACTCGTCGATTTTAGCGGCGATATCGGCGTGCGAGCGGCCCACGCAGGTAAGGTGTGCCACCGAGGGTGTATCGAATTCGCTCGTAATCATATGCGCGATGGGGGCGGTGGTGGCACCGTTGCCCGAACCGCCGGCCGAGCAGGTGACCGAGACAAAGCTCGGCGAAAGCTTGCACAGATTGCCTGCCACTTCGCGAGCCGTATCGAGGGTAAGCTCGCCCTTGGGCGGGAACATCTCAAACGAAACGGGTGCGGTGCCCTGGGATGCTGCCTGCTTAAAAACCTCGTCGACGCGCATATCGTGCTCCTCTAGATACGTAATAGTGTGATGTGTTGTAAGGATTCTACAGCACCACTGTGTCACGG
>UQPL01000173.1:0-3541 GCA_900542895.1 uncultured Collinsella sp.
ATGGTCGCCGTGCGGTTGAGATGCTTGACGATAAACTCCTCGACCTTAAGGGGCTCGGAACAAATGACCGTGCAGACTTTGCGCAGGTGAATGCTCTCAATGGCTTTGTCGACCACAAGCGTCTTGGCAAACAGGCCGAGCACGCAATACAGACCGACACGCGGGCCATACAAAAAGGCCGCGATGGTCACGATGCCGATATCGACCAGCAGCAGGGCACGGCCAATCTCGAGCGTCGTGCGGCGCTTGAGGATCATGGCAAGAATGTCCGTGCCACCCGTCGAGGCGCCGATGTCAAAGACAATAGCGCTGCCAAGCGCCGGCAAGATGACGGCAAAGCACAGGTCGAGCCACATATCACCCGTCAGAGAGACATCGGTCGGAATAAAGAGCTCAAACAGCGAAACATAGGCGGACAGCGCAAACGAGGCGAAGACGCTCCACAGGATTGCCTTGCGCTCCAAAAAGATAAAGCCCAAAACGACGAGAACCGCGTTAATAATCCACATAAAGACGCCGACGGGCAGGGTCGGGAACAGCGTGGACAGAATGACCGACACGCCCGAGGTGCCGCCAAAAGCAAAGTGATTAGGGGTTTTAAACGCAACGATGGCGAAGGCCGTAAGAATCAGGCCCAGATTGAGCTCGGCAAAAAAGCGCGGGAAGCCCGGCTCCTGGCTGCGCTTTTGACCGGCACGCTCACCGCGTTCGATATCGGTGCGATCAACCACGCGCTCCATCGGCACCACGGGAGGACGATGCATCTCCTCGGCAGCACGCGATGCCGCCTCTGCCGCGGCGGCCTCAATCGCCCATGCCTTGCTTTCTGTTTCGTGCTCGTCAGCCATTACGGCAACCCCTCGTTAACAATTTGGAAACAATGCGCCCATTAGGGTAACGCGGAACGCGACGATTGCAACCCCTAGTTAGACGAGCGGTATGCCCACATCGGGGGGCATACAAATAACGGCCGGCCACGCTTTTGCTTGCGCGGTCGGCCGTTTAACGTTTTCGCAGATAAAACCTGCCAAAACAAACCTGTCCCTTTTTGGAAGGTTACTCGTGCTGGCTGGTGCGGTGCTCGTACTCCTCGGGGGTGATGACGTCCTCGATGCGCAGGTTGACGCCCGCCACCTCAAGGCCGGTCATCGCGGCAAGGCGCTCGGTGACACGCGCCTTGACATCGTCGAAGATCGCGGGCGCATAGGCGCCGTACTCGATAATGACGGAGATGTTGACGACCACGCGATTGTCATCGGTGACCTCGACCGTCACGCCCTTGGTCAGATTCTCGGCACCAAACTGCTCCTGCACAAAGTGCATGAGGTTACCCTTCATGCCAAGAACGTGCGGAACCTCGCGGGTGGCCATGGCAACGATCTTCTCGATCACACCGTTGGAATAGGTCAGCGAGTCCTCGGACTCGTCCGCTTCCTCGTCATCCTCATCCACATCGGACTCGGCCTCGACGAGCGCCTCATCCTCGAGCGTTACGTCCTCGGCCTCGGCGGTGACGGTCTCGTCTGCCTCGAGCTCGGTATCGGCCACATCGACCTTCGTATTAAAAGCCATGGTTCCTCCTTATGCCTGCCGCGGATGCGACAGTCGAATACATATTAGCGGCCGCTAAACAGACGGCCGAAGAAGTTGACGATCCCGTTCTCGCCGTCGCGAATTTGGCCGATCACAGCGCCGATCAGCACGAAGAATGCAATGACGAGCGTGTCCCACAGGCCAAGCGTGAGCACCAGCACGGCGAGGATAAAGCCAGCGACGGCACCGAGCGTGGTGTTGGGATGACGCACAGCATAGCTCCAGATGGCAGCGCCCGTACCCTTGATGAGACCCATAGCCTCGTCAAAATCCGCGGCTGCCGCATCTTGCAACTCGGTTGCCTCTGCTTTGGAATCAACAGGTTCGCTCGCCGGCGTGGCGCTCTGGTCAATCGTCAGGCGCGGCGTACGAGCAGTCTTGTCTTGATTGGTATCACTCACCGGAAACCTCCACGGTCTGGACGGTAGTCTTGGACGGCAAAAAACGAACGCGCGCAGTCGTGCCCGGCGTGCCGAGCATAGTGTCGCAGGCCTCCTCGATACGTTGCTGCATCGCGATAGCTTGGGAGGCCACATCCCGGTCGTCGAGCGCGATGGCGTCGACCTTAAAACGGACGTGCGATTCGTCGGAGCCCTGCACGCGCGCCTCGACATGCTCGATCATCACTCGGTCGTCGCGCTCTGCCGCGGTACGAGCACACGAGGAGAGGGCAGCGAGCGTGACCTCGATATTGCGCTCCCCCGCCGGATGCACGCAGGACGGCTCGCGACGAGCAAACATCAGGCGGAAGAAACCCACGAGCACGCCGAGCGCCACGACACCGCCGCACGCCGTAACAACGATGCGAGGCAGCGGATCGCGCATCAACAGCATAAAGCGATAGGTATATGGCCCCCAAAACTGGCAGACTAACGTACCCAGCGCCACGACGGCGGCGGCAAGATACACGATCGCCAGGGCTCGTTTGAGCACGCGCATGCAGCGCTCCCTTCAAATCTCGATCCACAGAATGCAAAACGATTCGCATCATTATAAAAGAGCCGGGTCCGGTGCCTCATTGCACGCGGATCCGGCTCATCTATTCCACGAGGCTTGCATGCTCGCTTCATTATGCCCAGATATGCACGGCTCAATCCGTGCGGGCCTACTCCTCCTCGAGGGCAGCGATGACCTCGTCGGTCATGTCCATGGTGCTGTAAACATCCTGGACGTCGTCGAGCTCCTCAAGACGGTCGATGAGGCGCTGAACCTTCTTGGCGTCGGCGCCGGAGACCTCGGTCGGGGTGGTCGGGACCATGGTGGTCTCGGAGCCCTTGACCTGGACGCCCTGCTCCTCGAGCGCCTTGGAGACAGCCATGACCTCGTTGGCGGTAGTCCAAACGATCCACTCCTCGCCGGCGTCCTCGTAGTCCTCGCCACCGGCCTCGGCGATGGCCATCATGAACTCATCCTCGTCACCGGCAGCACCGTTGGCGATCATGGTCTCCTTCTTGGCGTTCTCGTCCAGGACCTCCTTGGCAACGACGATCTGGCCCTTGCGCTCAAACTGGAAGGCGACGGAACCGGAGGTGCCCAGGTTGCCACCGGCGTGGGAGAAGGCGGAACGGACATCGGCGGCGGTGCGGTTGCGGTTGTCGGTCAGGCAGTCGACGTAGACGGCGACACCGGCGGGACCGTAGCCCTCGTACACGATGTTCTCGTAGACGGCGGCATCGGCACCCGAACCAAAGGCCTTATCGATAGCGGACTTGATCTTGTCCTTAGGCATGGACTGAGCCTTGGCCTTGGCAACGGCAGCGGCGAGGCTGGCGTTGTTCTCGGGCAGCGGGTCGCCGCCGAGACGGGCAGCAACGGTGATGTTGCGGCTGAGCTTGGAGAAGAGGGCGGAACGCTTGGCGTCCTGCGCGCCCTTACGATGCTTGGTTGTGGCCCACTTAGAGTGTCCGGACATACGTGTCTCCTATCGGTTTCGACCTAAAGCCCAGCG
>UQPL01000174.1:0-3529 GCA_900542895.1 uncultured Collinsella sp.
GACCGGACAGAGTCTGTTGATCGATGGCGGCGAGGCCGGCCGCACACAATTTATTTGGCCCGAATAGGAAACGCGCCCGATGGAAAGCTGTCGGGCGCGTTTTTGATGTATCGATTTTTAGCCGAGGCAAGTCCAGTTGACGGGGGTCGAGCCGTGCTGTTCGAGTAGCCGATTGGCTGCCGAGAAGGGGCGCGACCCCATAAAAGCGGGGAGTTCTGCCGTGGCACGGTTGGCCGAAAGCGGCGAGGGGTGCGTGGAGGCCAGACAGAACTTGCCGGTTGCCTTGCCCGCGCCGGTCGCGGCGAGCTTGCCTTCGACCATCTGCTGGGCAAAGCGACCCCATGCCAGAAAGACTACCGGTTGGGGCAGCTGGCAGCAGCGTTCGATAACGTAGTCGGTCAGGGTGCTCCAGCCCAGTTTGGCGTGCGAGTTGGCGGCATGCTCGCGCACGGTGAGCGTGGTGTTGAGGAGCAAGACGCCCTGCTGTGCCCATGGTGTTAAGTCTCCCGTGGCGGGAATGGGGCGGCCCAGATCGGCTTTGAGCTCCTTATAGATGTTGCGCAGGCTCGGCGGCAGCTTGGTTTGCGTCGCGGGGACCGAGAACGACAGCCCCATAGCCTGGTTGGGTCCGTGATAGGGGTCTTGACCCAAGATGACAACTTTGACCTGGTCGGCCGGCGTGTAGGCGAGGGCATTGAGGATGTCGTCTTGTGCCGGGTAGATGGTCTGCTCGGCACGCAAAAGGGCGATGCGCTCGAGCAGCTGGTTCGTGGTGTCACGTACCGGCTGCGGCGCATCGCCCAACCAAGTTGCTATGTTGCGGTCGCGAGTTGCGGTGTCCATGGGGCTCCTTTATGGCAGATGCTCTGTTGGTATCTATTGTAAAGGGGTCTGGAGACCTTTGTGTCGGGGCCACAAAAGGTGAGGTGCTTACGAGGCTCGCTCGGGCGTTCCTGCCATGTGGGTGTGGTCGTGAGCATGCGCATGAAGTCGCGGAAGCTGCACGGTTGCCGCCATGACGCCGGTGAGGATGAGAGCTGCGCCCAGGAAGGCGATGGGACTCAGGACCTCGCCGACTAAGAAGAACGAAAAGACAGCGGAGCATACCGGCTCGAGCGAAAAGGCAAAGCCGGTGGTCTCGGCGGGCACGTGGGGCTGCACGAGCGTCTGGGTGATAAAGCCGTAGGCAGAGCAGATGAGTGCGAGCGCGACGACGACCACGATCTCGCTGGGCGTGCCGGGAAGCGTGAAACCGCCAAAGGTGAATGCGGCGATACCCGAGAATAAGCCGCCGAAGCCCAGCTGCCAAACGCCCAGAGCCAGCGGGTCGACTTCTTCGACAAAGCGCTTGGCCACGATAATGTGACTGGCATAGATAAAGGCCGAGAGCAGCATGATGATCGCACCGGGATTCAGGCTGGTGAAGTCGGCGCCCGAGAGCAGCAACATACCACAGGTGACGATGGCGGTGCCGACGAGCACTTTGCGCTCGGGGGCACGGCGCAGCAGGGCGGCGTTGGCAAACGGCACGATCACGACCGTCAGGCTCTGCAAAAACCCGGCGGTGGAGGCAGAGGTGAGGCTGGAGCCCAGGCACATGCAGGTGAGCTCGGTTGCCATGATGGCACCGATGATAGCAGCGCGAACCATAAGGTCGCGGTTGATGCGGAGCGCGCGCTTGTGGAAGAGCAACAGGCAGGCCGCAAAGGCGATGATGCAGCGTAGCGCGACGATGCTCGTGGCGTTCATGCTGTCCATGCCGATCTTCATGAGGGGATACGAAAAGCCCCATGCGACGGGAACGGAAAATGAGAGCGCGATTGCTTTTTTGCGATCCATGGGACTCCTTTTGTTACAGAACGGTTTCGTACAAAGGATTCTGCTCCCAGATGTGGATGTAGTAAAGCGAATGTATCTTCAGTATGATTAAGAAATACTAAAGTTGGTGCGAAAAGCGCTGGCAAAACGTTTTACGGCTGCATCGATGTGGAGGCGCGATGGCATCGCGATATCAGATTGTATGTATGGTGGTCGATTGCGGCAGTCTTAAGGGCGCGGCCGATGAGCTGGGCTATACGCAAAGTGCGGTGAGCCAGGCCGTCAAGGCACTCGAGCGCGAGCTGGGTACCACGCTTATCGAGCGCGGTAAGCAGGGCGTTTCGCTTACGCGCGACGGTAAACAATATCTGCCGTACCTGCGCCAGATCGTGACTGCCGAGGCTGAGCTTGAAGGCAAGCGCCAGGAGCTGCTGGGGCTTTCGTCGACTGATATTCGCATCGCGACGTTTACCAACGTGAGTCGAACCGTGCTGCCGCGCGTGATTCGCGACTTTGGTGTGCTGCACCCGGGCGTACGCTTTACCCTCAAGCAGGGCGATTACACGCGCAACGCTCAATGGGTACACGATGGCGTGGTTGATTTTTGTTTTACGGCGCGCGGATTTACCGCTGGGCTCGAGAAGCGCGTGGTCTATCACGACGAGTTGGTAGCATTGTTGCCGGCCGCGCATCCGCTGACGGCAAAGGAAAAGGTGACACTCGCCGACCTGGCGTCCGAACCGTTTGTGCTACTGGATGAGGGCGAGCAGAGTCTGGTGCTCGATGCATTTGCGGCGCATGGGCTGTCGCCGCACGTGACGAGTGAGGTAACCGACGACTACACCATTATGGCGATGGTGGAGGAGGGCCTAGGAGTGAGCATGCTCTACCGTCGTACTGTGGAGGGCATGCGAGCCGATATTTGTGTGCGGCCCATCGTGCATGCTCCCTCGCGCGACGTAGTGGCGGCCTGGCGCAGCTGGGATACCATGCCCATCGCCACGAGGCGCTTTATCGACTATATGAGCTCGCATATTGTCAATTAATGACTGGCGTGGCGTTGAGTGCGGTGTTTAGCGGGCTGTCGCTTTGGCTTGGGTGGCGCGATAGGTGCGTGCCGGGTGGCAAAGTAGTACCGCCACGACCATAAAGAACGCCGTGGTGCCCAGGCTGATGGGGTAGACCATCATGATGTTCGCAAAGGTGCGGAAGTGCGGGAACACGCAGAACACCCAATAGAAGCGGATGCCGCAGACGCAGATCATGGTGATGAGGGCGGGCGTGAGCGAGATACCAAAGCCGCGCAGGTAGCCGGACATGTTTTCGTAGAACATGCTAAAGGCGTACGCCGGGAAGATCGAACATACGCGAATATAGCCGATCGAGACGATGTTGGGATCGCTGTTAAAGAGCGACAGGATCTCGCGCCCCAGGCCGACAATAACGATGATCGTGGTGAGTGCAACGATACCGCCTTCGACCAGGCAGACCTTGAGCGTCTTGGTGCAGCGGTCGATCTGGCGGGCGCCGTGGTTTTGTCCCACAAAGGTGGTGCAAGCCTGGCTAAAGCTGTTGAGCAGGTTGTAGCACACGTACTCCAGGCTCATGGCGGCGCTCGATGCCGCCATAACCTCGGTGCCCAGGCTGTTGATGGCAGACTGGATGATGATGTTGGCGACGGCAAAGACGGCGCTTTGGATGCCGGCGGGCA
>UQPL01000175.1:0-3482 GCA_900542895.1 uncultured Collinsella sp.
AGGCCCAGAACCACGCGGCGCGTGTTGGGTTTGCTCACATGCATGGATACCATGGCAAACAGCAGTGGCGGCCAAATCAGGTAGAACTGTTCCTCGATGGCAAGCGACCAAAAGTGCGTGAGCGGCGAGGGATCGCCCAGAGCATTGAAGTACGAGACGTTTTGGGCAATCTGCCACCAGTTGTTGAAGAACAGCAGCGACGGCAGGATGTCGGGGCGCATCTTGGTGAGCATCACGTGGTTAAAGATAGTGCACAGCGCGCAGGTTACAAACACTACCGTTACCACGGCGGGGACCAGGCGACGGATGCGGCGAATCCAGAAGCTCTTGAGGTCGATGCGTCCGGTCTTAGCGACTTCGTTGAGCAGCAAACGCGTGATCAGATAGCCCGAAAGCACAAAGAAGATCGTGACGCCGAGCAGGCCGCCCTGAGCCCACGTGAGGTTGAGGTGATAGAGCACCACCGCGACGACGGCGAGCGTACGCAGACCGTCGAGTGCAGGGATGTAGCGGGACTTGGGGCGAGCAGGCGTCTGCTCCGCGGCGGGAGTGTTGGCGCGGCCCGCGTTGTTGGCAGAAGCGCGATGGGGGCTCGCGGTGCGTCGCGGTTCGTTGGCACGGCGTTCGCCCTTCACGCGTTCGTGCGGCGCCGGCTCGTTGCCCGTGCGGCGTCGACCGCGCGAGCCCGATTGCGAGAGTTGTTCCATAAAACATCATCCAATGACGAGAATAATCAGCACGCCTTCATTGTAGCTGCCTGCTCCTGTGAATGCTTGCTGCTGGCGCAAGCTCAAGCACGCGTCCACATCAAAGTGAACTAAAGTTATAGGGGGTGCGAGAGCGCACGATCGACGGCCGGCGGTGGGCACAAAGCCTAAAGACGAGGAGGTTTCCATGGCGGATCACAGCATCGTTGCGGTGTTCGGCAGCATGAACATGGACCTTTCGGTGGCGTGCGAGCGCATGCCGCGCGCGGGCGAGACCGTCGGTGGCAGCGGTTTTATCACCAACGCCGGTGGCAAGGGCGCTAACCAGGCCGTCGCCGCCGCGCGCATGGGTGCGCGCACGTGCATGATCGGCGCGGTTGGGCGCGATACGTTTGGCGATGCGCTGGTGGCGGGACTTCAGGATGCCGGCGTGGGCGTTGAGTTTGTGGCGCGTCGCGATGACGTGGAGACGGGAACGGCGACCATCATTCGCTGCGAGGGCGACAACCGCATCATACTGTCACCGGGCGCCAACCATGCGCTTACGGGCGAGGACGTTGCCCACGCGCTGCGAGGCCTGGTAGCCGATGGGCTCGATGGCGATGTTTGTGAGTTTGCCCCGGCTGCTGGCGGCGTCTTTATCGCCCAGGGCGAATGTGATCTGATGGCGACTGCCGATGCGCTTTTTTGCGCTCACGAGCTGGGGTTCTATACGGTCTTTAATCCAGCGCCCGCCTGCGAGTTACCTGCGGAGGTCTGGCCTGCGGTCGACCTGGTCTGCCCCAACGAGACCGAGTGCCAGGTTCTGACGGGCATTCTGCCCACGGATGATGTGAGTTGCGTCGCCGCGCTCAATGCGCTGCTCGACAAGGGCGCCGGCGCCGCGGTCATCACGCTGGGCGGTGCCGGCTCGGTTACGCTCGGCGATGGCGGTGAGCTGCTGCGCATGCCGGCACTTTCGAGTGCGGTAGTCGATACCACGGCCGCCGGCGATACGTTTATCGGCGCGTTGGCGGCGGCTCGCCTAGAGGGCTTGCCGCTCTTTGAGTGCATGGCCGCGGGTGCTCGCGCCTCGGCAGTGACGGTGTCGCGCCTGGGCGCTCAGCAATCGATTCCCACGCGCGCCGAAGTTGAACATTGGTTTGGTTAAACGATAAAGACGGAGAAGCGGAGTAGAACAATGGCAATCAAGAAGCTGATCCTTGATCTGGATATGGGAGTGGACGATGCGATGGCGCTGGCCTATGCCATCGCGAGCCCCGAGGTGGAGCTCGTGGGCATCACCACGTGCTTTGGCAACGTGCGCGTCGAGCAATCGGCGCACAATTGCCTGGCGGTGCTCGATCTGCTGGGTCGCCCCGAGGTTCCGGTGTACCTGGGTGCCGACCGTCCTCTGCAGGCGACTGAGCCCTATACGCCGCCGGCGTCCACCGCGCTCATTCACGGCAAGAACGGCATCGGCGGCGCGAGCGTGCCCGCGTCGCCCTACGAGCCGGTGGGGGCGACCTCGGCCGACGGCAACGCTGCGGTCGATTATCTGATCGATGCCGCGCGCACCTATGGTCCCGATCTGGTCTACGTAGCGACTGGCCCGCTCTCCAACCTGGCGCTCGCCCTGGAGCGCGATGCGGCGGCGATGATGTCCATCGGCCGCGTGGTCGTGATGGGCGGCGCCCTTACCGTGCCCGGTAACGTGAGCGCGGGCGCCGAGGCCAATATGGCGAGCGACCCCGAGGCAGCCGACGCGGTGCTGCGCTCGGGCCGCAAGCTCACTATGGTGGGTCTGGATGTGACGCATCGCGTGGTGCTCACGCGTCGCGACATTGCCGGTTGGACGGGCTCGGGCACCATGGCCGGTTGCGCGTTTGCGAGTATGGTGGAGCACTACATTGGCTCGTACGAGATGAACGCCCCCTACCTGGGTGGCTGCGCGCTGCACGATCCGCTGGCGGTTGCCGTGGCGATTGATCCCACGCTCGTGGGCGCGCTCGGCTGCAACCTGCGTGTTGATCTGCTGGGCGAGTACCGCGGTCGCACCATCTGCGATGAGCGCCGCCTGTCCGATCCGGACAAGAGCGCGCTTGTGGCACTGACCGTGGATGCTCCGCGCTTCCTGTCCGAGTTCAAGACGCGTATGGCCCGTGTCCTTGGCTAAGTTGTCTTTTGGACGGGGCTTTTTTGACTGGTATGATTGGTGCGACCATTCGAACCAGCTAAAAGAGCCCCGTCCCAATTTGACTATCGAGAGGATCTGCCATGGAGCGCATCGCCAGCTTTTCCGTTGACCATCTGCTGCTTGAGCCCGGCGTGTATGTGAGCCGCATCGACCGCGATCCGGCGACCGGTGCCGCCGTCACCACGTTTGACCTGCGCCTGACCACGCCCAACAAGGAGCCGGTCATGAACACGGCCGAGTGCCACACCATTGAGCACCTGGGCGCGACGTTCCTTCGCAATCATGCCGAGTGGTCGGGCCGCATTGTCTACTTTGGCCCCATGGGCTGCCGCACGGGCTTTTACCTCGTCGTGTTTGGCGAGGTGACGAGCGAGGAGATCCTGTCGCTCGTGCGTGAGCTGTTCGAGTTTGTCGCCGACTTTGAGGGCGATGTCCCCGGTGCCGCTCCCGAGGAGTGCGGTAACTACCTGGACCAGAACCTTCCCATGGCTAACTGGCTCGCGCGCCGTTATCTCGACCGCGACCTGGTCGATATCGACGAGAAGCACCTGCACTATCAGCAGGCGTAAGGGCTTTATCGCCCAAAACGCGCGCATTGG
>UQPL01000176.1:0-3478 GCA_900542895.1 uncultured Collinsella sp.
AACCCTGGACCTTGGGATTAAGAGTCCCCTGCTCTACCAACTGAGCTAACGACCCAAAGCTAAAGTCCGTTATGGCGGACTTTAGAGGAGATATCGTGTGGTGGGCCGTCAGGGGTTCGAACCCTGGACCTTGGGATTAAGAGTCCCCTGCTCTACCAACTGAGCTAACGACCCGATATCAACACGAAGCAAGAACTGGGGTGGGTAAAGGGACTCGAACCCTCGACCTACGGGACCACAACCCGTCGCTCTAGCCAACTGAGCTACACCCACCGTGTCCTGTGCGCTTTGCGCTCGACTATTATTGCAAGGAACGCCACGCGATGCAAGCCCCAATTTTCAAGAATTTTGAAAAGAGTTTTTTGGATCCATTTCGGGCAAATCCTACCGGTTCCATAGGAGTAAACTTGCCCCACTGCAAATGCTCGAAAGGACCGTCATGAAAGAACTCTCCAACCGCACGGCAAGATTTACCGATTCGGTCATCCGCCGCATGACACGCATCTCCAATAAGTACGATGCCGTCAATCTCTCGCAGGGCTTCCCCGACTTCGATCCTCCGGCGCAGCTGCTCAACAGCCTGAGCACCATCGCCGCCGACCCCAAGCCGCTCTACCACCAGTACTCCATTACCTGGGGCTCCCAGGCCATGCGCGAGGCGCTCGCCGCCAAACAGGAGCACTTTATGGGCATGCCGATCGACCCCAACCAGAATATCGTGGTCACCTGCGGCTCCACCGAGGCCATGATGGCCGCCATGATGACGGTTACGAACCCCGGAGACAAGGTCGTCATCTTCTCGCCGTTCTACGAGAACTACGGCGCTGACACCATTCTCTCGGGTGCCGAGCCCATCTATGTACCGCTCAACCCGCCCACATTCGACTTTGACCGCGAGGCGCTCGAGGCTGCCTTCCGCGACAACGACCCCAAGGCCATCGTCCTGTGCAACCCTTCCAACCCCTGCGGCAAGGTCTTTACGCGCGAAGAGCTCACCTTTATCGCCGACCTGTGCAAAAAGTACGACGCGTACTGCATCACCGACGAAGTCTACGAGCACATCGTCTACGCGCCCCATGAGCACGTCTACATGGCCACGCTGCCCGGCATGTTCGAGCGAACCATCAGCTGCAGCTCGCTGTCTAAGACCTACTCCATCACCGGCTGGCGTCTGGGCTACACCATCGCCCCGGCCCAGATCACCGAGCGCATCAAGAAGGTCCACGACTTTCTCACCGTGGGTGCCGCCGCTCCCCTGCAGGAAGCCGTTGTCACCGCCCTCAACTTCGACGACAGCTATTACGATGAGGTCCTCGACCTCTACACCGCCAAACGCGACCTGTTCTGCCAGGGACTCGACAGTATCGGTCTTGAGCATAACGTGCCGCAGGGCGCCTACTACGTCATGATGGACATCTCTGAGTTTGGCTATGACAGCGACCTCGAATTCTGCGAGGACCTCGCATCCAAGGTGGGCGTGGGCGCCGTGCCCGGCTCGAGCTTCTTCCGCGAGCCCGTCAACCATCTGATTCGTTTCCACTTTGCCAAGCGGGACGAGACGCTTAACGCGGCACTGGAGAACCTCAAGTCGCTACGTGATAAAATCAAGCCGCGCGGGTAAGGACGGCCCGGCAACTAAAGCAACCAAAGAAGCCCCGCACCGCCCGCCACGTTGCGAGGCTTCTTTTTATAGCGCTTTCTTAAATGGTTTAGAGCCCTATACTTTAGTCACGGAGCAACTCGTCCCAGAGAGAGGAATACTATGGCAGAACAGCAGCTTATCGGAGCGCTCGAGGCCGGCGGCACCAAGATGGTCTGCGCCACGGGCTATGCAGACGGTACGGTCCTGGAGCGTGAGCAGATCGCGACCACGACCCCGCAGGAGACCGTTGAGGCCGTCAATGCATGGTTTGCCGACAAGGGCATCGCCGCGCTGGGCATCGGCGCCTTTGGCCCCACCGCAGTCAACCCTGCCTCGCCCCAATACGGCAAGATCCTGGAGACGCCCAAAACGGCATGGCGCTACTTTGACCTGCTGGGCACTATCCAAAACGAGCTCAATATCCCCTGCGGCTACGACACCGACGTCAACGTCGCCTGCCTGGGCGAGGTCACCTTTGGTTGCGCCCAGGGCCTCACTGACGTTGTGTATCTGACCATCGGCACCGGCGTGGGCGCCGGCGTGCTCTCGGGCGGTAAGCTCGTACACGGCATGATGCATCCCGAGGCCGGCCACATCCTGGTCACGCGCGACCCGCGCGACACCATTGGCGAGCACAGCGCCTGCCCCTTCCACGACAATTGCCTCGAGGGTCTCATCGCCGGCCCCGGCGTTAAAAAGCGCTGGGATGGCAAGAGCGCCGGAGACATGGCCGATGACCCGGAGGCCATGGACCTGCTCGCAGGCTATCTGGCACAGGCGCTCATGACCTACACGCTGTGCTACGCGCCGCAAAAGATCATCATCGGTGGCGGCGTGGCCGACCACACCCCCATCGTGCCGCTCGCGCGCAAGAAGTGTGCCGAGATGCTCAACGGCTATATCGTCACGCCCGAGGTCAACGACATCGATAACTACATCGTCAACAACAGCCTCGAGGGCAAGCAGGGCATCATGGGCTGCCTGGCCCTGGGCGCACAGGCGCTTCAGTAGCAGACGCACCCACAGGGCGTGGCGCGTCCGGCAAATCCGATCTACGGAACGACGCCACCACGCCTCATATAAGCCCTCAAATAAAAAGGCCGCCTAGGAACAAACAATACGTCCTAGGCGGCCTTTTTGGTGCACATCAGCGACCGTAAGAGATATCGGAGCACAACGCCCGTTGCAGCTCCACAGCAGTCGATCATCACATCGGTGATCATGCCGGCGCGTCCCGGCACAAAGAGCTGAATCGTTTCGTCGATCGAGGGAATCAGCAGCAGGAACACCGCCGTGGGCAGCAGCACGTCAAAGGTGCGCCGGCCCTCAAAATCAAAGGCGTGCGTTGCCAAGATGCCGAGCACCATATACTCGGTAAAATGCGCGCACTTGCGAACAACAAAGTTGGTCACCCATTCATATGGAAGTCCCACGCCGTGCAGGAAACCGCGGAAAGCTTCCATGACCGTCAGGCTCAGCGAGCCCGACCCCGAGCCGGGAACCAGCGAATTGCCCCAGATCAAGAGCGCCATCAGGCAGGTTACAACCGCCCATTTTCGATTGATCTTAACCATGCAGAAGTTATGCCTCCGCGCGGAGCGGCGCGAAGCTGGCGGTACCGCCCTCGATAACGCTCAAATAGGCACGGCCCGTACGCTTGGCGGTAGAGGACTGCAGGCGCTCGATCTCTTCCTCGAGGATCTGATTGACGCGCTCGTGACGACGATTTTCCATAATGCCGGCGGCAATAGCCTCGGCCCGCTCGATGCTCTCGCGCGAGATACGGGCAGTATCCTCGGGGAACACAGCGCTGTGACGGCCGACATAGGCGGGGGC
>UQPL01000177.1:0-3453 GCA_900542895.1 uncultured Collinsella sp.
CGTCAGATGTGTATAAGAGACAGGTTCTTGCTCATGGTAGAACACCTTTCTCAATAAAATCCCTAGCGGTTGAGTAGAGTTATACCCTATCGCGCTCAAATGGGTCAACACGAAATAACTCAGAAACATACTTACCTTATGGGTAATTCTACCTACCAAAAAGGGACAGGTTTATTTTGGCAGGTTTTATCTGGGCAAACGTCGATTATTGCAGCTGAAATAGCGTTTTGCAGACGGCATGATCGCTCACAGCGGTCGCTATAATGGCGGCAACGCGACACATATATAAGTAAGGAGATCGCGTATGAACGGTTATTCGTTTTTCGCGCCGACCATGACTTGCTGTTTTGTCTCAATCTGTAACAGGTAGACGAGGAAATGGGTTCTAACTGTTACAGATTGAGATAATCGCGTCGCGAAAATAAAAACCTTCGCAGGGATGCTTTCCTTGCGGAGGTTTTTTACTCGTTGAGTAGTCTCGCGGCTTCGGCGGCCATGTTCTCGACCGTCATGCCGTTCTGAGCGAGCAGCTCGTTGGGGTCGTAGCGGTCGGGGAAGCCCTTGGCGATGCCGAAGGTGCGCGTGCGCAACGGCGTGCATGCCAGATAGCATGCCACGCGCTCGCCCCAGCCGCCGTCCAAGATGCCGTCCTCGAGGGTGACGACAACGCGATGCTCGGCGGCAAGGCTGTCGAGGAACTCGCGGTCGAGCTCGGTTGCAAAGCGCGGGTTGACGAGCGTGGCCTCGATGCCGTACTCGGCGGCCAAGCGGTTTGCCACGCGCTCGCCCAGCTCAAAGAAATCGCCGAGTGCGAGCACGGCAACGTCGCGGCCCTGACGCACCACGTTGTAGCGAACGGCACTGTAGTCGGTGTCTTCGGCGGGTGCCAGATCGGGACGGCTCACCAGGCCGATGCCCGGTACGCGGATCGCCACGGGATGCTCGCGGTGGTCGAGCGACCAGCTCAGCATGGACAGATATTCCTCCATGCAGACCGGCGCCAAGTAGTGCATGTTGGGAAGAGCGCCCAGCATGGAAATATCGAAGAACGAAAGGTGCGTCTCGGATGTGGTGCCAAAGATTGACGCACCAAACACCAGGATGGTTGCGGGGGCGTCGTTGAGGCACAGGTCGTGCCACAGCTCGTCGTAGGCGCGCTGCAAAAACGTGCCGTACACACCAAAGACTGGCTTGGCGCCCGAGCGCGCAAGCGCGGTGGCAAAGGTCACGGCGTGCTCCTCGGCAATGCCCACATCGACGAACTGTTTGCCGGCGGCAGCGCGAAGCTCGGGTGTAAAGCCCATGATGTAGGGCGTGGCGGCCGTGATGCCCACGACCTGCGGATCGCGCTCGATGGCGGCGCTGAGCGCCTCGCCCGTAATGTCGGCATAGGTGCGCGGCGCAGGCTCGCTCGGATGGCCCGGGCAGAGCTTGCGGCCAGTCGCCATATCAAACGGACCCACGTGGTGCCAGCGCTCGGGGTCGCTCTGGGCCGGCTCAAAGCCCTTGCCCTTGGCGGTGGAGACGTGCAGCACGATGGGATGATCGATATTGCGCAGTTCCTGCAGCGCGTCGACGAGGGCCAACACATCGTTACCGGCGTCCAGATAGCGGTAATCGAGCCCCAGCGCGCGAAAAACGTTGCGCTCACAGGTGCCGTTGCTGGCGCGTAACTCGGTCAGATTGCGATACAGGCCGCCATGGTTCTCGGCAATGGACTGGTCGTTATCGTTGACGATGATGATCAGGTTGCTATCGAGTTCGGCGGCATTGTTAAAGCCCTCAAACGCCAGGCCGCCCGAAAGCGAGCCGTCGCCAATGATGGTGATGACGTTATACGTGTCGCCCGCCAGGTCGCGCGCGTGGGCAAGGCCACAGCCCAAGCTCACCGACGTGGAGGTATGGCCCATGGCGAACAAGTCGTGCTCGGACTCGTCGGGATTGGCAAAGCCAGAAGCCTCGCCATAACGCTCCGGATCGATATAAGTGTACGCGCGTCCCGTCAGCGCCTTGTGGGCATAGGTCTGGTGCGAAACGTCAAAGACAATCTTATCGATGGGGGAGTTAAACACGCGATGAAGCGCAACCGTAAGCTCAACGACGCCCAGGTTGGGGGCAACGTGTCCGCCGACGGCGGCGGAGCTTTCGAGGATTGCCTGGCGGATCTCGCTGCAGAGCTGCGGGAGCTCGGCGCGATTAAGAGCCTTGACGTCCTCGGGCGTTGTCGTTTGCGTAAGCAGCATCGTTGTGGGTTACTCCATGCGAATCGAGCGCCGGCGCTCCCTCGGCCGGCACAATTGCACAAAACAGTCTCGCACATTTTGGCGTTTGATATGTGACGGCGGCGCGGTAATTCGCCAACTGGCGGGGCAAAACGTTTTGTCCGATGCCATACTGGTAGATTCGATGATGATTTTATTCCATGCGTGCAGGTCGTGGCTTGTCGCCGTGAGTCGCTGGAAGGAGGCAGCATGTCCGATGTCGTTCGTGCCGAGAAAATCGCGTGCGAAGTAGACCATGCTGCCCGTCAACTGGCACAGGCGGGCCGTCTGGATCTGACGCGCGAGTTTATCCAGCATGGCGATGTGACGGTGTATACGCATGTGACCTCGGTGGCGCGGGCAAGCCTGTCCTTTGCCGAGCGCCTGGGCCGCGTCGGTGTCTCGGTCGACCGCGCCTCGTTGCTGCGCGGAGCCTTGCTGCACGACTACTTTCTCTATGACTGGCACGATCCCGATCCGAGCCATCGCCTGCACGGGTTTCGGCATCCGTTTTTTGCCCTGGCGCGTGCCGAAGAGGATTTTGAGCTGACGCCGCGCGAGCGGAATATCATCGTGCGGCATATGTTTCCGCTGGTGCCCGTGCCGCCGACGTGTCGTGAGGCTTGGATTGTGTGCCTGGCGGATAAATGGTGTGCGCTGCGCGAGACGGTCGCCGGCCGCCTGCCGCGCAAGGACGAGGCGGACGATGGCGTGAGCAGCGAATCGAGTGAAAAGAGGAGAGGGTAGACGGTGGGGACCGCGATCGACATGGCATTTGACGGCGCGACGCTTGCCGCCTGTCCGCTTTCGGCGCTGGTGCTCTCGTTTGCCTTCTACGGTTTTTGCGGTTGGGTATGGGAATCGACAGTCTGCGCCATGCTCAACCACGGGCGCTTTGCCAACAGCGGCTTTTTGCTGGGACCGTGCTGCCCCATCTATGGCGCGGGCGGCATTGCCTGCTGGCTGCTGTTGCGCGGGATTCCGGATGCCTCGAGCCAGTTTGTCGCTGCAGCGCTCGTATGCAGCGTGATTGAGTACAGCGTAGGCGTGCTGCTGGAAAAAACAACGGGCGCTCGCTTTTGGGACTATTCGCACCTGCCGTTTAACCTGCACGGACGCATCTGTCTGTACTGGGCATGCGCGTTTGGCTTGGGTGCGTTGTGCATTTGCCGTTTAGTGGAGCCGGCATTGT
>UQPL01000178.1:0-3415 GCA_900542895.1 uncultured Collinsella sp.
GTGCGCAGCGACGTCTACGCACTTGGCGCCCTGTTGTTCTTCTGCTTGACGGGAGTCGACCCTAAACCAGGGCTCGACATGCGTGAGCAATGCGAGACGCGCAGCATTTCCACTCCACTTGCCGATGTCGTCTGCATGTCGATGGCGCTCGACCCGGCCAAGCGTTTTGCGAGTGCGGAAGCATTGGGACGGGCGACGCGCGCGGCATACGATCTGAGTCGCCCCGTGCGGCCTTCTGCGCCTGCGCCTGTCCGTACTCCGGCCTCGGAGACGGTGTTGACGCCCCAAGGGCTCCAGAACCCCGCAGGGCTTCCTGGCCCTGCCGCCTCCGCTGCATGCGGTCTGCTCTCTCGCGTTCCGGAGTCTCTGGGGCGCATTTGGAATATGCTCGTCTGCTTCTCGCTGCTTGTGTTCTTTGCCGGTAGTCACTTTGCCGTCTTTCATCCCACCGGAGCAAACCAAAGCTACCCGACGTGGCTTCTCATAATCGAGTATTTTTTCTTTGTCGATGGCCTTATGGTGCTTATGCATTTTGCGCTGCTCGATAAGCGCCGTCTTCGTCGGCGATTCGCACTGCTCGACAGCTATCGCGGCAAGAAACTCGCGAAACTCTGGCTCAAGGTATTGGGTGTGCTGCTCCTATGCATGATCGTCATAGTCGCGGTTGCCAATGCGACCGGCGTCGTCGATACCTCCGCTACCTAAAAGAAAAGGGCCCCATTGGGGCCCTTTGCAGTTGCACTTAGATGCGGTTCATCTGAGCGGCGACTTTGTTGTACCAGTCCTGCCACGTGGGCGGGCAGTACTTTTTGGCCGCTGCCGGGGTAAGGGTGGAGCCGTAGTTGGCGCCCAGATAGGCAACGTGAGCGGAGATGCCCTCGCTCCAGCTGCCAAAGCTGCGCCAACCGCCGCCACGGGCGCTCCAGCCCCAGGCGTTGTAAGAATTGGCGCAATAAGCACCCTTGGTGCTCTCGATGCAGGCGATGGCGGGGGACCAACGGGGGTCGACACCGGTATTCCAAGCGGCGACGGCAAAGTTATAGCCCTGGCCTGCCATGGGGGAGCCGGCGAGATAATTGTCGATGCGGCTCGTCCACTCATTAATGAACGAATCGTAATCGGAGCTACCGGTATTGGCGTTGTTCACCGTGGTGTCGATGGTGGTGTTGGTGTTGGTGGCCTGACTGCTGGAATTGCTGCCGCTTACGCCCTCGCCCGAGAGCTTCTCGGCGGCAGCGGCCTTATCGGCCTCAAGCTTGGCAAGCTCAGCGGCATTTTCCTGCTCGGCTTTTGCCTGTGCCTCGCTGCGGAGCTGCTGGGCCTGCGCCAGCGCATCCTCGGCGTTTTTCTGCTCAGCCTCAAGCTGAGACTTGGCCTGCTGGAGCTCGGCCTTGTTCTGCTCGAGTTCGGTTTGCATGTTATTGAGCTGTTCGATCTCGTCGACGCTCGAGCTCGTGATCTGGTTGGTGTATTTACAGGTCGTGATGAACTCACCCAGGCTCTGCGCGTTGACCAGGAAGCTCACGATGGGATTGGTGCCCTTCTGATACTTGTACAGATCGCGCATGGCAGAGCTTGCCTTGGCCTGCTGCTCGGGAAGCTTAGCCTCGATTTCCTCGATGCTTGCCTCATTGGAGTCAATCTGCTTTTGCAGGTCATCGAGTTTGGTGCGGGCGTCGTTGTAGGCGCTCGTGGCGGCTTCGATCTTCTGCTGGGCTGCGGAAAGCTGGTCCTGCGTTGCCTGCGAGGCGGCATACGCCGCAACGGGGGAGAGCATCGGCGTGGCCGTCAGCGCAACGGCGAGCGCGGCGCTCGTGATGATACGAGCCGGCTTCGACGCAATGAGCGCTGCGGTGCGATGATTCGAATGCTGCATCCAGTCCCTCTGCAATCAATCGTAGGTTATGGTTCGAACGGTATTCTACTACTGCTTTCGACCTCAACTTGAACCTTAAAGGTCCCAAAGGGTCAAGTTGAACTTGAGGCTTTGGCTTTGACCTGCAGTTATGATGAATTGTTGAGAAACCATAGAGTTCAACTTTAACGTTACAGAGCCCTGTTTGAGAGGAGTTTTGGGCTGTAAAAGCTATCTCAACGTGGGGTTTTACAACTACAACGTGCCCTCCTGACGAGCCTGCTCAATCTCTTCGAGGGCCTCGGCGGGGGTGAACGAACAGGTGCCGTCGCCGAGTTTGATTACCTGGATATCGTCGCCGGCGTAGACCTCTCCGCCCTTTAGTACCACGCCGAAAACGCCCTCGTGGGGAAAGATGCAGTCGCCGGCGAGATAGTAGATGGCGCAGCGTGTGTGGCAGGCCTTGCCGATTTGGCTGATTTCGACAAGCACCTCGCTGCCAAGCTTGAGCTGCGTGCCCAAGGGGAGCGAGAGCAGGTTGATGCCCCGGGTTGTGAAGTTCTCCCCAAAGTCACCCTCGTGTACGTCGAGCCCGCGTGCCTGCGCCGTCTGGATGGACTCCGCGGCTAAAAAAGAGACTTGGCGGTGCCAATGCCCGGCGTGCGCATCGGTGGCGAGGCCAAATTGCTCTATAACGGTGTCGTGTCCATCGGCGACGGGCGACTTGCGCGTGCCCTTGTGCGCCGACGTGTTGATCGAGACGATGCGGGCGGGTCCGTTGTAGGCGTCGTTTGCCATGCACAGGGGAGCGGTCGCTTTCGCACGTTCCGCCAGCTCGCGCTTCGCGGCATTGAGGATGGGATTATCGGTCGGATGGTCTTGGGGCACGTGTGCGCCTTTCGTTTGAGGATGTCAATACGCTGAATCCTACAACAATGGTAGGTTCATTGCCCATTGTCATACAACGGTGAGCGCCGTCTTCGTGCTGGCCTTCGTGCTGGACGATTACGTCGATTGCCATAGATACGGTGGAGCTTTGGGCGCCGGCGGCTTGGCACGCTAGAATAAATCAGTTGCGCAAAGACCGCCCGTTGTGTGGGCAGTTCATGATAGGAAGTTTCCATGGCATTGCAATTTACAGAGCGCGAGTTCATTCCCGTGCTGCTTGGTGGCGACATCAACGCCTATTCGGTGGCGCGCGCCTTCTACGAGGAGTACCAGGTCAAGAGTCTGGTCTTTGGCAAGTATCAGACGGGTCCCGCGTACCGCAGCCAGATTATCGACTACACGCCCAACGTGGATATCGACACCATGCCCGTGATGCTCAAAACCGTCAACGGCATTGCCCAAGCGCATGCCGACAAGACGATTGTCCTTGTGGGTTGTGGCGACAACTATGTCGCTCTCGTGGCTCAAGCCAAAGATGCTCATGAGCTGGCGGATAACATCGTCGCTCCCTACGCGCCCTACAGCATGCTCGAGCAGTGCCAGAAGAAGGAGATCTTCTACGAGCTGTGCGAGAAGCATGGCGTGCCCTATCCGCACACGTTTACCTTTACC
>UQPL01000179.1:0-3376 GCA_900542895.1 uncultured Collinsella sp.
TGCTCTTTTGCCATGCGGATCGAGACGGGCTCAAACTGTCCGCCAAAGCGCGTGCAACAGAGCTCCTGGCCGCACTGGGCATAGCCGCCCACCAGGCGGGTCTCGTCGCGCACGCCGATCTGGCGCATGTCGACGCGAATGTGCAGCGTCGAGGACAGATCCTTGACGAGCTGGCGAAAATCGACGCGCTCCTCAGCCGCAAAGTAGAACACGGCCTTCTCGCCGCCAAACAGGTACTCGACGCCCACCGGCTTCATCTCGAGGTCGAGCTCTTTGACCAGACGGCGGAAGTCGACCATCGCCTCGTCGCCTTGGATGGCCAAGTCGTCGGCAAGCTGCAGGTCGATGTCGCTCGCCACGCGCAGCACGGGCTTGAGCGGCTGACCGATCTCATCTTGCGGCACCTCGAAGGGGTCGGCCGTAACCAGGCCGATCTCGGTTCCGCGCTCGGTGGAGCAAATGGCATAATCGGCCTCGAGGATATCCAGATCCTGCGGGTCGAACCACAGGTCGCGCGAGGCGTAGGTAAACTTAACGGGTACGACTAACGGCATTTCAGTGCCTTCCTGATATCGAACAGCATGACCTCGATGGCCAGCTGGGGAGTAACGTTTCTGGCGATGTTGCGCTCGGCGGTCGCGACTGCCTCGAGCGCCTGGGTGGCACCCGCAACATTGGTCGCGGCGGCAAGCCGACCGATCGTGTCGCGCACGTCTTCGTTCACCACGTCGGCTGCCTCGTCCTGAAGCGTCAGTAGCACGTCGCGCATGAGCGTCCGCGCGCTCGCCAGCGCTTCCATGATACCCGAACGCTCGCGCGCGTTGAGTTCGCGCTTGTTGCGGTCCTCAAGCTGCTTCAATGCTCCACGCGACAGGTAGTCGGCGTTTTGCTCGAGCACCTTTTCCTGCGTGGACTTGACCTCGGCGAGCGGCGCCTTAACGGCGACGATGAGCGACTTGGCGCGGCTGAGCACGTCGGCCTCGTCGGCGGCGATGAGCGAGTCGATGGCGCGAACCATCTGACGGCGGGCGTCCTGGCGCTCGGCGCTCTTGAGGAACTCGATGCCACGCGTGGGACTCCCCGCCACGGCGACGGCCATGCGACAACGCGCAATATCCTGACCGGTGGCGCGGCTCACGGCCTGCGCGGCCACGGCGGGCGACACCAGTCGAAACGGCACGCACTGGCAGCGGCTCACGATGGTGGGCAGCATCACATCTGCCGAGGTGCCCAACAGGATGAACATGACGCCCTCGGGCGGTTCCTCGAGCGTTTTGAGCAGCGCATTGGCGGTGTTGGCGCGCAGCTGCTCGGCACGGTCGATGATGTAGACCTTTGCCTTGGCGCGGATAGGCGCCAGGGGCACGTCGTCGAGCAGCTCGCGGGTCTGCGCGATGAGGTAGCCCGTAGCGCTTTCGGGGGTGTAATAGTGCACGTCGGGGTGCGTATGGCGCGCGACGCGCACGCAGCTGTCACACGAACCACAGCCGTCCTGCTCGCACAGGAATGCTTGGGCGAGCGCCCATGCGGCGTCGAGCTTACCGGCGCCGGGCGCGCCCAAAAACAGGTAGGCGTGCGATGCGCGGCCGCTTGCGATGGCGTTGGTCAAGAAGTCGCGCACGCGTTCCTGGGTGTCGAGCTTGGCGAGCAGGCTTGCCTGAGCGGGGGCCATGTTACTCAGCCTCCTGGGCAAGCGCGGCGGCGACGGCATCCTGGGGGATGTCGAGACCGTGCGCACGAACCAGCTCGACCGTCTGCGCGAAGACGTCTGCGATCGACGCAGTGGCGTCGATGAGCTTTACGCGGTCTGGCTCCTCGGCAGCAATGGCACAAAATCCCTGATAGACGCGCTCCTGGAAGGCCATGCCCTTGGCCTCCATGCGGTCGGCCGCACCACGGGCGGCCATGCGCAGCGCCGCCTGCTCGGGCGTGATGTGATAGACGAGCGTGAGCGCCGGATGCGTACCGGCGACAGCCAGGTTGTTGGCATCGCGCACCATCTGACGGTCGAGGCCGTCGGCAAACGCCTGGTAGCAGGTCGTGGAATCGTAGAAGCGGTCGCACAGGACCACCTTGCCGGCCGCAAGGGCGGGCGCGATAACCTCGTGCACTAGCTGGGCGCGCGCGGCCTCGTAGAGCAGCAGCTCGCAGGTGTCGCCCATCGCCGTATTGGCGGGGTCGAGCAGCAGAGCACGGATCTTTTCGCTGATGGCGGTACCGCCCGGCTCGCGCAGGCTCACAACCTGGTAGCCGGCAAGGTCGAGCGCGCGGGCAAGCAGGCGCGCCTGCGTAGATTTACCGGCGCCATCGACGCCCTCGAGCGTGATAAAGCTATGTTGAGCGGGCTCAAAAGCCATGGGCGCAGCCCCTTCCTACAAGGCGCGTAAATGCAGATATATCAACCAAGCCATGATACCCCAGTGCTCGGCGCGTCCCAAATCCAACCTAGCCATCGAGGCATCCCCGAAGTTGCGGTGAAATAGGGACTGATTGAAGCTCTGAGACCGCCAAACAATCCCTATTTCACCGCAACTTATGATGGGGAATTTTGGACGCTGGGTATAATCGTCGTATTGCATTGAAATGTGGCGAAAGGAGTGGCAATGTCTCGGTATTGCGCCTCGTGCGGCAAGCTTCTTGCAGATAATGCCAAGTTCTGCACCTCGTGCGGTGCACCCGTTGAGCAAACAACCGCAAGCGATAGCCAGCCCGCTTTTGAGCAGACCGGTTCCCTCGATACGCCGCAAGCCAAGGCGGACGACCCCCTCGCCTATCGCCCCGACCCCGCCGCAAGCCCCGCGGCCGTCGAGACCACGCAGCGCATACCCGTCGCGAGCGGCTCGCCCCAACAGCAGCCGGCTCCCGCATACGCGCCCGCTTCGTCACAGACCCCCGCTCCCAAAAAGAGCGGCACCGGGCCGCTTATCGCCGTTATCGTTGTGCTGGTGGCGATCATCATCGCCCTGGTCGTTTTCTTTGTGATCAAGCCTTTCGACAACGCCGCCACGCAGACGACTGCCGAGGTAGCTAAGCTGCACCATGACGTCGACGACGATGACCTAAAGCCTCTCGGCGATCCCAACAGCCTGTACGACGATGATGACGATGACGACGACGAGGATGGCGGCGAAGCAACGCTCTCCGAGCAGAATCTCTACCGCCGACTGAGCGAATACTACGACTTGCTCGAAGACCTCGACAACTACGTCCGTGGCTGCGCGCAGAACTTCAACGGCAGCTATCTGGAAGAGGATCGAACCACCCGTCAAAATCTCGCCGACGTCGCCGAGCGCACGGAGGACACCATCGAGCAGTATTACGACATCGTCGAGGACCTAGACGTCCCGACGAGCTCCAAGAACTACAGCTCCTGGAA
>UQPL01000180.1:0-3368 GCA_900542895.1 uncultured Collinsella sp.
AGATACGTAATAGTGTGATGTGTTGTAAGGATTCTACAGCACCACTGTGTCACGGCGTAGTTTCACTCGCTATTTGGGGATACCAATCGAAAATGCTTTGCTATCGGCATTCCCTATAACAGGGCGGTCAATCTAGGATGGGGCTATAAAGACTGGTATTCGATGTGAAATACCAGTTAATAGAGCCCCATCTCAAATTGACTACCCTTAAACCATGGGGAAAGGTCTGCAATTTATACAGTTGATTGGCTGTTGAGGGTGGCAACGCCGCCGCGATGCGGTAACCTCATTGATTGGTTTCGCGACAGCAACATAACGGTAATGTTGCGGAAACACGGCGAGTCTAAGCTATGACTCGTTCGTTAGTAATCAACACCGCTTCTCACGCGGTGCCGATACGAAGGGAGTTCCGTATGGCCGAACTTACTGACCGCTTCGGGACCATGGTGTTCTCGGAGGAAGTCATGAAGGACTACCTCCCCAAGGACATTTGGAAGCGCCTTGCTGCAACCCTCGAGGACGGTGAGCCGCTCGACCTGGATGTGGCCAACGCTGTTGCCCACGCTATGAAGGTCTGGGCCATCTCCAAGGGCGCGACGCACTACGCGCACTGGTTCCAGCCGCTTTCGGGCATTACTTCCGAGAAGCACGACAGCTTCCTCGAGCCCAACCACGACGGCACCGCCATCACCAAGTTTACGGGCAAGAACCTCATCCAGGGCGAGCCCGATGCCTCGAGCTTCCCCAACGGCGGCCTGCGTGCCACCTTCGAGGCCCGTGGCTACACCGCCTGGGATCCCACCAGCCCTGCCTTCATTAAGGACGATGTCCTGTGCATCCCCACGGCTTTTTGCTCCTACACGGGCGAGGCCCTGGACAAGAAGACCCCGCTGCTGCGCTCCATGACCGCGCTCTCGCGTGAGTCCAAGCGCGTTTTGGCGCTGTTTGGCAAGACCCCCAAGAAGGTCGTTCCTTCCGTGGGCGATGAGCAGGAGTACTTCCTGATCAAGAAGGACGCTTACCGCAAGCGCAGGGACCTGGTCATCACCGGCCGCACCCTCTTTGGTGCTGCTCCCTGCAAGGGCCAGGAGCTCGAGGAGCACTACTTTGGCGCTATCCGCCCCACCGTCTCGGCCTATATGAAGGACCTGGACGATGAGCTGTGGGCGCTTGGCATTCCCGCCAAGACCAAGCACAACGAGGTCGCTCCTTGCCAGCATGAGCTCGCCCCTGTCTATGGCGAGGTTAACGAGGCCATCGACCAGAATCTGGTCATGATGGAGAAGATGAAGCTCATCGCCTCCCGCCACGACTTGGTCTGCCTGCTGCACGAGAAGCCCTTCGAGGGCATCAACGGTTCGGGCAAGCACAACAACTGGTCGCTTGGCACCGAGTCCGAGAACCTGCTCGACCCGGGCGACACCCCGCTCGACAACCTGCAGTTCATCGTCTTCCTCACCGCGGTGATCGAGGCTGTTGATAACTATCAGGAGCTCCTGCGTGCCTCCGTTGCCTCGGCCGGCAACGATCATCGTCTGGGCGCCAACGAGGCTCCTCCAGCGATTATGTCCATCTTCCTGGGCGACCAGCTTACCGAGGTCGTCGAGAAGATCATCGATGGCAAGGCTTCCGTCCATGCCACGCGCGGCGTGCTCGACCTGGGCGCCGATACCCTGCCCAAGCTGATGCAGGACAACACCGACCGCAACCGCACCTCCCCGTTTGCCTTTACCGGCAATAAGTTCGAGTTCCGTGCCTGCGGCTCCGAGCAGAACGTCTCCGACTCCAACCTGGTGCTCGATGCCGCCGTGGCCAAGTCGCTCAAGTCCTTCGCTGACGCGCTTGAGGGCGCGCCCGAGGATAAGTTCCAGGACGCCGCGCTCGAGTACTGCAAGAAGGTCCTGACCGACCACCAGCGCATCCTCTTCTCCGGCGATGGCTACTCCGACGAGTGGCCCGTCGAGGCCGAGAAGCGCGGCCTTGCCAACAACAAGACCACGGCCGACGCCCTGCCCGCCTTTGTTTCCGATAAGGCCATTGCGCTCTTTGAGGAGACGGGTGTCCTGACCAAGGCCGAGGCCCAGTGCCGCTACGACTGCAAGCTCGAGAAGTACAACAAGCTCATGAACATCGAGGCCACCACGATGGTTCGCGAGGCGCGTCGTACCTATCGCCCGGTCATTACTGCCTATGCCACCAAGGTCGCTAAGGGCCTTGAGACTATTCGTGCCGCCGGTGCTGAGGCCGCCATGCAGTGCGAGCAGAACACGCTCAACAAGCTCTGCAACGGTATCACCGCCATCAACGACTCCATCAAGGCGCTCGACGCCGTGCATCAGAAGGCCGAGTCTCTCGATGGCCAGGAGCAGGCCAACGTGTACGCGCACGAGGTCGTTCCCGCTATGGATGCGCTGCGCGCCGCCGTGGACGCCATGGAGGAGATCGTGGCAGCCGACTACTGGCCGGTCCCGACCTACGACGACATCTTGTTCTACGTGTAGAGCGTAGCTGACATATCGTCACGGTATTGAGCCGGGGTCCGCATCGCGCGGGCCCCGGCTTTTTGATTGCGAAGGACGTTTAGGAGTCCGTTTTGCAACTGATTCGCCCACGTAATAAGGGGCCGTGGGCAAAAAACGTCAAATATGAGTACTGTCACAAGTCCTGTAGCATTATCTTTTTGCAAAATATGCAGTATTACGCAACATATGTCCAAGTACTTAGCTGATAAACGCCTGCAATTCTTTCGCCGTAGGACCCCTGGCGTCTAAATCGCCTTCTGATGGCATGAAATCGCTGTAACTAAAATGGTAACAGTACTCATATTTGCCATTTTTTGACCACAGGCCTTGCGATGATGCCGGGATCCGCACCCTGTCGGGTTCGAATCCCGGCGCATGGGTAGCAAAAAGCCCGTCACCGCGGGGGTAACGGGCTTCTTAATTTAAATGGTGCCCCCAGCGGGATGTCCGCGTGCGGCTGGCGCCGCCCGCATTCGCTGCGTCGCTTCGCTCCTTGCGTGCTGCGCTGGAAAACGCTTGCGCGTTTCCTCAGCTCCGCACCCTGTCGGGTTCGAATCCCGGCGTTGGGGAAGAAAAAAGCCCGCTACCGAATTGGTAACGGGCTGCTCAGATTCTGTGGTGCCCCCAGCGGGATTCGAACCCGCGATATCCACCTTGAAAGGGTGGCGTCCTTGGCCGCTAGACGATGGGGACAGCGGGAAAGAGTATAGCAGACTTTTTTAGTCGTTCACATATCGTTGGCAAACTGAAAAACCACCACAAAGGTGCCTGTCCCCTTTGTGGTGGTGGGGCGCTAGGGGCTGTCTCTTATACACATCTCCGAGCCCACGAGACATGCGCAGATCT
>UQPL01000181.1:0-3326 GCA_900542895.1 uncultured Collinsella sp.
CGGCGGCACGGGCCAAATCATCGATTGCCAGGGTGTCGGCGCTCAGGGCGCGATGGCGTCCATCGAGCGCGGGCTCGCCTGCCTGCTCCACGGCAAGCGACTCGCCGGTGCGCATGCGCCAAGCAGCGCGGCGACCCCAGACCAGTGCTTCGAGCAGGCTGTTGGAAGCTAGGCGATTCTTGCCGTGAACGCCGTTGCAGGCCGTCTCGCCGGCGGCGTAGAGCTCGGGCATCGAGGTGCGGCCGTCCTTGTCGACCCACACGCCGCCCATAAAGTAGTGCTGCGTGGGCGTGACGGGAATGGGTTCATCCAGGATGTCGCGACCGTCCTCAAGGCAGCGCGCGCGGATGTTGGCGAAGTGCCCGGTCACCACGTCGCGCTCGACGGGGGCAAAGCTCAGCCACTCGTGCTCGGTGCCGTCCTGCTTCATCTGCTCGCGAATAGCGGCGGCGACCACGTCGCGCGGCTGCAGCTCGTCGGTAAAGCGCTCGCCGGCGGCGTTGAGCAGAATCGCGCCCTCACCGCGGCAGCTCTCGCTGATCAGGAAGGTGCGTCCCGGCTGCGGCGAGAACAATCCCGTGGGATGGATCTGCACGTAGTCCAGGTGCTCCATCGTAATGCCGTGCTCCTGCGCGATGTAGCAGGCGTCGCCGGTGAGCTGCGGGTAGTTGGTGGAGTGATCGTACACGCCGCCGATGCCACCCGTCGCCCACAGCGTATGGCGAGCATGAATCTCAAACGGCTTACCGGCGTGCGCGCCCTCGGTGGCATTTACCAGCTCGTCGGCGGGGCGGACCGAATCGCCCTCGTCCACGGCAACAGCGACGACACCAGTGCACACCGTGGCCCCATCGCGTTCGGCCGTCAGGATGTCGGTCATGGCCACGTGCTCCAAAATCTGCACGTTATCAAGCTTGCGAACGGCCTGGAGCAGCTTGGTCGTGATCTCCTTGCCCGTAATGTCGGCATGGAAGGCGATGCGCGGGCGGCTGTGCGCGCCCTCGCGGGTAAAGTCGAGGCCACCGTCGGCCTTGCGCTCAAAATCCACGCCCATGGCCAGCAGGTCGTTGATGACCGAGCGGCTCGAGCGGATCATGATGTCTACGCTCTCGCGGCGGTTCTCGTAGTGGCCGGCGTGCATGGTGTCCTCAAAGAAGGCATCGTAGTCCGAGCCCTCGGGCAGCACACAGATGCCGCCCTGAGCGAGCATCGAATCGCACTCGTCGACCGCGCCCTTGGAGAGCATGACCACGCGCGTGCTCGTCGGTAGATTGAGGGCCGCGTACAGGCCTGCCACGCCGCAGCCGGCAATGACGACATCGCACTCCATGTCGGGGTATTGCTTGGTTTCCACAGGAATCCTCTCCCTTGTTAATGTGACATAAGGGACTGTCCCTCATGTCACATTGGCTTAGCGCGCCGCGTACTCGAGCATGCGGTCGAGCGTGAGTTTGGCCTGGTCGGCAGCCTCGTCCGACACGCCGATCTGCACCTCGCCCTCGCCCGTCTCCAGGCAGTGCACGAGCTTTTCGAGCGTGATGAGATCCATGTTGACGCAGGTGGGCTGCACCGCGGGGAAGTAGAACTTCTTGCCGGTGCCCTGGCAGCGGCGTTCGAGCTCGTAGAGCACGCCGCGGACCGTCACGATGATGAACTCGCTCGCGTCCGACTCCTCGGCATACTTGATGATGCCGGCGGTGGAGCCGATGTAGTCGGCCTCGGCCAGCACGTCGGCTTTGCACTCGGGGTGCGCCAGTACGAGCGCGTCGGGATGCGCTTCCTGCGCGTCAACGATCTGCTCGACGGTGATGATGTGGTGGCGCGGGCAGTAGCCCTTGTTAAGTAGGACGTGCTTTTGCGGCACCTGCTCGGCTACGAAGCGACCGAGGTTTTGGTCGGGAATGAACAGGACGTGCTGCTGCGGCAGCTCGGACACGATCTTGACGGCGTTGGAGCTGGTGACGCACACATCACTCCAGCTCTTGATCTCGACCGTCGAGTTGACGTAGCAGACGACAGCCAGGTCGTCGCCGTACTCGGCGCGCGCCGCATCGACCGTCTCGCGCTTGACCATGTGAGCCATGGGGCAGTCCGCGCCCGGCTCGGGCAGCAGCACGGTCTTGGTGGGGTTAAGCAGCTTGGCGCTCTCGCCCATAAACTCCACGCCGCACAGCACGATGGTCTGCTGCGGCAGGCTCTTGGCAAGCTTTGCCAGGTAGAAGCTGTCGCCGACGTAATCGGCCACAGCCTGGACCTCGGGCGCCACGTAATAGTGTGCCAGAATCACCGCGTCGCGTTGGGTTTTAAGTTGCTGAATGGCCTCGACGAGCTCTGCGGGCACCAATGCCGCGCGCTCCGTTGCCGTCGTTGCCGATGCCAGGCCGGCCGCAATGTCGCGTGCAAGCTCCGATGCATCCATGTTCGCGCTCTGTGCCATCAAGGCCCCTCTCTTTTGGCGAATCTTGGGGCTTTAGTATGACACCTAGGTTTACAGCTGACAAGACAGCTGTAAACCTAGGTGTAAAGTTGAAATAAAGATTCAATCATGGGGCAGGCCTGACAAGTTAAGAACAGTCGAGCTCTCGATAGCGCAGGAGGCATCTTTCGCCACCGCAATACCACTTGGCGCGAGTTGCACGCCGTGGGGCGCAAACGGCGCGCACCCCCGCGGGCGGTACGCACCCAATGTGGCAAAATCGAACTACTAAGGGGGCCGAATGCTCAAGATTATTGCCTGCGACGACGACGTCGCTTTTCTAGATAGACTGCACCGGATGATCGACCGTTGGTCGACCGAAACGGGCACGGCGGTCGATGTTGCGCTCGTCACGCGCGGCGAGGACCTGCTAGCCCGCCATGCCGCATCGCGCGCCGACATCATCCTGCTCGACATGATCATGCCGCTCGTCAACGGCATGGACACCGCGCGCGAATTGCGCCAGGCCGATACCGCCGTGCGCCTGGTGTTTCTCACCTCATCGCCCGAGTTTGCACTGGAGTCCTACGAGGTCCGCGCCTTCGACTATCTGCTCAAGCCCGTGACTTACGAACGCCTGGCGCAGCTACTCGACGAGCTTTCGAGCATGCGCCCGGCGGCAACCGACGAGCTCGTGATCAAAACGTCCTTTGGCTACCACGCCCTGCGCTTATCCGATATCGAATATGCCGAGGCGCGCAACAAGCACGTGGTCTTCCACCTGCGCGATGGCCGCGATATCGAGGCACTCGAGTCGTTCCGCAGCGTTGAGGACCGTTTGGCACAAAATGCCACCTTCTTTAAATCTGTCTCTTATACACATCTCCGAGCCCACGAGACATGCGCAGAT
>UQPL01000182.1:0-3293 GCA_900542895.1 uncultured Collinsella sp.
GATGCACCACGCGCATACGCTTGGGCTCAAACACCCCGTTGGACGAGTCCTCGTTACGCGCGACCAGGGTCGACCCGTCGTAGCTTGCGTTTTTACCGACCAGAATCGTTGTGCACGGCATGCGCATCCTCCTTGAGTGAAGAAATCAAACGATAACAGTGTATCGCTTCGGCGCAGAAAGGGCGAAACCACGGCCCCTCGAGACCCCCTCGGGACCTCTGTGGTCAAAAAATGCCAAATATGAGTACTGTCACCAATTTAGTAGCAGCAAATTTCCTTGTAATGAGTGCCGAAAATCCCTATTTGTCCAAAAGCGAGACCGCGTTATTCCCCATAGGTTCAATAAAATGGGCTTCCTAACGATAATGGATATCGCTAGGAAGCCCAAATGTCATAAAACATATGTGACCATCTTGACAGCAGTACTCATATTTGGCATTTTTTGACCACGTGGTATATAGCTAACCCCCTCAAACAGCCCAAAACACCTATTTCGATGCACGCTCCGCCGCCTCAATCACGTGTTTGGCGAGAATCGCGGTGGTCACAGCCCCCACGCCGCCCGGCACGGGCGTGATGGCGTTAACGACCGGCTCCGCAGCATCAAAATCGACGTCACCCACCAGCTTGCCAGCGTCCTCATCCCAGTTAATGCCAACATCGATGATCGTCTGGCCCTCGCGAACGGCATCCGCGCCAATCGTACGCGCGCGTCCAACGGCGGCAACCACAATGTCAGCCGCACGGCACTCGGCAGCAAGGTCGCGCGTATGCGTATGGCACGTCGTCACCGTGGCATTGAGAGCCGTAAGCATGGCGGCAACGGGACGGCCAATCACCAGCGACCGACCAACGACCGCGACCTTGGCCCCATCCAGCTCAACACCGTAATGATCCAGCAAAGCAAGCACGGCTTCGGCTGTGCAGGGGGCAAAACCCTCGCCGCGTCCCGAAAGCGTGGTGAGCAGCGAAGCCGGCGTCATGGAGTCAACGTCCTTGGCGGGATCGAGCGCTGCGGCGACGGCGTTCTCGTCAAGGCCGGCGGGCAGCGGGCGGAACATCAGACAGCCATGAACAGCCAAGTCGGCATTAATGCCCTCGATAGCCGCCAGCAGCTCGTCCTGCGAGACGTCGGCAGGAAGCAAAACGCGACGAGCCTCGATGCCAACCTTTTCGCAGCGTTTAAGAGCGCCACGCTCATAGGACAGGTCGTCCTCGCGCTCGCCCACACGAACAATGGCCAGCGTCGGCACAACGCCGCGTTCGCGCAAAGCAACGCAGCGAGCAACGAGCTCCTCGGTCAAAGCGCGAGCAACGGGAGCACCCTTCAGCAGTTCAGCCATGGCTATCCTCTCTTCCTCGCAGCGTCGGAGGCGCGGCGCGCCAGCGCATCGGCGCGCGGCAACCATGTGTCGAGCAACTCATCACACGCCGTCTCGAGCTCCTCAGCACGAGCGCGATCTTTCATAGACGTGGTGTTCGCAAAGAGCGTCAAGCTCGCGCCCTGCATAGCGGCACGGCAGAACACGGCGCCGCACGCCACATCGGACAGCAGCTGACGCGAACCCTTGTCGGCCATGTCCTCGAGCAGCGCCAGCGCACGCCCGCAGGCATCCATAATGCGATACGGCGGCAGAGCGGCCACATGCAGCGCATCCTGAATCGCGGTTGCTCGAGCCGGATCGTCACGCGGAATACCGTACGCCGTGGACACCTGCCCGTAGGCACGAACGTCCTCGGCAACCAACTCGACAAGCTCCTGGGACAGCTCATCAGCCTGGGCAAACGCACGCGTCAGGTCATCCGCACGATCAGCAAGCGCGGGATTGGTCGCACCGTAGCGGGCAACCATTCCGCACAGCGAGGCGCCCAGCGCGCCCACAAAAGCGCTCGCGCTGCCACCACCGGGAACCGGCTCGCGCGCGGCCAGCGCCTCGGCAAAACCGCGACAGGTTTTATCCATCATCTCTTGGCTCATACGCACACGCACCTTCAAGTCATATATATCGGTCGGGCGGCCGACGCCGGCCGACCGCATCGATCACGTAATGGTGCTAAGTCTAGCCCATAAGTACGCGAGCGTCAGCGCATCTGGCCATCGCGGATTTCTATGGCACGCGATAGGCGTCGACAACGCAAGCATGGGACACATGGCCCACCTTTCGAGACTTCCGGACGTCACAAACTGGGGCATATCTATAAACAAGGAACCTGTTGGGGCAACGCCCGCGTACACGCGCCCCTTTTAAAACAACGGGCACCCAACCCCGGGGAGGGCCGACAGCATCGGCCCTCCCCTCTTTTGGACCCGCGTATATTGCCACTTGTCGGCGCAATTCCAGCCCCCAGAATGGGACACATGGCCCACCAGAACGAGCCGCTCGCGCGTACAGTAAAGGCAGGTAATCCATGGGCGGTTACAGATCGAGGAGGACACGACCATGAAAAAGAAGGCCTTTGCGATTCTCACCCTCTGCATAAGCCTCTTAGCCGCAGTCTCCCTAGTGGGCTGCGGTGGCAGCGGCGGCGCTACCGGAAGCGGCGGTGGCGGCGGAGCAGAAAAGCCAGCCGTGGATATGAGGACCGATTTCATTTGGTTTAAGGTCGAGGTCCCCGAGGGCGTCGAGATCACCGACGTCGCAGGCGACACGGCCGATAGGGCCCAGTTTAAGTTCACCGAGAGCGAGCACGCCAGCGACCGCTTCATCCCCGTCTTCGATCCTGACAAGAACGCCGACGAGCTGTTCGACTACGAGGCAAAGTGGAAGGCCAACTCCGGATGGACCGAGAGCGATCCCGTTAAGTACAACGGCAAGACCTGGCGCAGTGCCTACTTTACGCACTCGGGCGGCGTGACGACCGAGCACTTCACCGACGTTGACGGTGGCAGTGTGTATGTGCGCATCGACAACGTCGAGGAACACAAGGACGCCGTCGAGACCATGATGAAGTCTCTGGAGTTTGCCGACGACATCGCCGAGGCCAAGACCGAGGCCATGGACGTCAAGCTCGACGATATCGAGATCAAGCGTTAAGCGACTGGCGAGTGCAGCGGGAAACACAGGCGCAGTGCAAACAAGCGACGGTACCCCAGAGCTTCGTACCCAGGGAGGGCCGGTAAACCGACCCTCCCTTTCTTATGCCGGTAGCCAACGAACGCGAGGATGCCGGACGCCGGAACCGCTCCAAATGTAGCAACAGTACGAAAACGACAAGCACCCCAACACGTCCGCCCGCCGATTTATTGCGCCGCGCAGACAATTAAACCAGCATCTTTAAACATCTGAGCAGTA
>UQPL01000183.1:0-3278 GCA_900542895.1 uncultured Collinsella sp.
ATCGCCTGGCCTCCTTTATCAAGGCCGACCACCGTTATGTATACCTGGGCACGAGTGTTATCGCGGCGCTCGGCCTGGCGTTTAGCCAACGCAACCCCACGCCGCTGAGCTTCTTGGCCCCCACCGGTATCTTCCAAGATTGTCTTTGGGCGATCCTGTGGGCGTGGCTCGTCGTGTCGGCGGCGGCGCTGGTCACCAAGCTTATGCACTGGAGCGACTATCGCGAAAAGTCGCCGTTCGCATCTGAGCGTTTCCGTCGTGGAGCACGCTTAGGCAGCTACGTCGTGGTCGCCATCGCGGCAGTTTTCTTTATCGACCGCTGCGTCATGTCGTTTATCGATCTGGTGCAGGTGAGCATTGTTTCGGATTCCAACCCCAGCGACTTTTTGTCGAGCCTGGTCTACATGACCTACAAGAGCGGGGACTTCTTTATTCGCGGTATCGAGATCACCATCGCGCTTGCCACCTTCGGCACCGTCATCGCATTCTTCCTGGCGCTGCCCTTCGTGTTCCTGCGCATTCAGACCTTCGATCGCGTGGACAACGACCTGGTGCGTTTCTTTAAGAGTATCGGCCGCGGCTTTGCGACCGTCTACTCCACCATCGTGCGCGGCACGCCCATGATGGTCCAGGGTTTGCTCATCTATTACGCGGGCTTCACCGTTTTGCGCGGCATGGGCTTCGAGACCGCCCAGGCCAACCAGATTTGGAGCACCTTCACCGCCGGCCTCGTCACCATCTCGCTCAACTCCACCGCCTACATGATGGAGGTCCTGCGCGGCGGCATCGAGTCCATCGATCCCGGCCAGGCCGAGGCAGCACGCTCGCTGGGCCTGTCGCAGTGGCAAGCCATGCGCAAAGTCGTGTTCCCCCAGGGCATTAAAAACGCGATTCCGGCGCTCACCAACGAGCTCATCATCAACATCAAGGATTCGTCGGTGCTCTCGGTCATCGGCGTGTTCGACCTCATGTACGCCACCACCACCGTCGCCGGCGTGTACTACCGCCAGATGGAGGTCTACTGCGTGGCGCTCGTGGTCTACCTGATCCTGACGCTCGTGGCGAGCCGCCTGCTCGAGGCCTTTGGCAAAAAGCTCGGCGCCGAGGCTCCGGTCACGCTGCCCAGCTCCAACTAGGCTCAAGACGAGGAGAATCATCATGGCAGATACCGCCACTACCGGCACCGCGGCCGCCGCACAGACCAATGAGCCGCTCATCCGCGTCGAGGGCCTGCGCAAGAGCTTCGGCTCGCTCGAGGTACTCAAGGGCATCGACCTGTCCGTCAATCCCGGCGAGGTCGTCACCATCATCGGCGCCTCGGGTTCGGGCAAGTCGACCTTCCTGCGCTGCCTCAACCTGCTCGAGACCCCGGACGCGGGCCACATCTGGTTCCACGGCCAGGACCTCACGGCCGAGCGCTGCAACATCAACAAGCTGCGCGAGGACATCGGCATGGTGTTCCAGGGCTTTAACCTGTTCAACAACATGGATGTGCTCGACAACTGCACGCTCGCGCCCGTCACGCTCAAAAAGATGAGCAAGGCCGAGGCCGAGAAGGTCGCGATGGAGCATCTGACGAGCGTGGGGCTCGAGAAGTTCGCGCACGCCGCCGTGGGTCGCCTGTCCGGCGGCCAAAAGCAGCGCGTTGCCATCGCTCGCGCCCTGTGCATGAATCCGCAGATCATGCTGTTCGACGAGCCGACCTCCGCACTCGACCCCGAGATCGTGGGAGAGGTGCTCGAGGTCATGCGCAAGCTCGCTGCCGACGGCATGACCATGGTCGTCGTCACGCACGAGATGGCCTTTGCCCGCACGGTGTCCGACCGCGTGGTCTTTATGGACAAGGGCGTGGTCCTCGAGGACGCCGCGCCGGCGGAGCTTTTTGGCAACCCCAAGCACCAGCGTACCCGCGAGTTCCTCTCGCGTTATCTCGAGGACAAATAGCCGACCGCAAACGCTTACGTGGCAGGGCCGCTCCGGTGGGGCGGCCCTCGTCATCACAATCGAAAGGATGTCATGGCCGAGGTTTGGCGCTTCTTTGCGCATGAGGATGATTTTGTCGGTATAGACGAGGCCGGCGCATGCGAGCGCCTGGGCCGTGTGCTGTCGTTTCCGACCATTTCGAGCATGGATGCCGAGGCAGTGGACTGGCGGCCGTTCGACGACCTGCGCGCCTATATGCAGCAGGCCTGGCCGCACGTATTTACAGCGGGTAAGGTCGAGCTCATCGATCATTCGTTGCTGGTGACGCTTTCCGGCTCCGACCCCGCACTCAAGCCCGTTGTGCTCATGGGTCACATGGACGTGGTCCCCGTGGTGCCGGGTACCGAGGACGACTGGACGTACGTCCCCTTTAGCGGGCATGTAGACGACACCTACATTTGGGGTCGCGGCGCCATCGATATGAAAGACCAGGTCGCAGGCATTCTCGAGGCGGTTGAGTATGCGCTGGCGCACGGTTGGCGGCACGAGCGCACGCTGCTCCTGGCCTTTGGCCAGGACGAGGAGACTACGCAGTACGGCGCAGGCGCCATCGGCCGCGCGCTCGAGGAGCGCGGCATTGAGCTTGAGTACCTGATCGACGAGGGTGACTACCGCATCGTTCCAGCTGCCGAGTATGGCGCGGGCGAGGGCTGGCTTATGCATGCCGACCTCGCGGAGAAGGGCTATGCCGATATCGTGCTCAAGACGAAGAGTGAGGGCGGGCATTCGTCCAACCCCTACGGTGGCACTTCGCTCGAGGTGCTGAGCCGTGCCATCGCCGCAATCTGCGATATCGAATGGCCGACGCGCGTCACGGACCTGCTTGCCGCACAGCTCGTCGAGCTGGGGCTCTACACGGCCGACGAGATTGCCTCCAACAAGGACACCATCGTGAGCGAGTGCCTCGCCAGCAAGAAGCTCTATCCGCTCGTGACCACCACCTGCGCGCCCACGCAGATCGAGGGTGGCAGCACCGGCGCCAACGTAATGCCGCAGGATATGTGGGCCAATATCAATTTCCGTATGCTCGAGGGCACGAGCGTGGCCGATGTCGTGGCCCGCTGCCGCGTCGCCGTTGCCGAGGCGGGGCTCGCCGACCGTGTCGAGGTCGAGCTCGGCCCTGGCAGCTCCGAACCCTCGCCGTCTCCGCGCATCGGCGGACCGGGACTCGAGGCGGTTCGCTCCATCGCCGCCCGCTATTTCCGTGATCCAAAGGGGACGGAGGAAAACGGATCATCCGAGCCGCTGTCTCTTATACACATCTCCGAGCCCACGAGACATGCGCAGATCTCGTA
>UQPL01000184.1:0-3227 GCA_900542895.1 uncultured Collinsella sp.
GCCGTCATGGTGCTCACGCCGGTCGAGGAATAGATAATGGGCTACTCAATGACGGTGAAAGGGGAAATGATGCTCGAGAATGGCAAAACGATGCCTTCGGTTGATGCTTGGCTGCGCGAGGCCAAGGCTGATGCTTCGGCGGGAGACTGTGGGATGTATCTGACGCATAACGGTGTGGTGCGCGCGACGCCCAAGTCCGAGGTCCGCGGGATCAAAACCGATGGCGTAGCTCCCGGGCGCAGGGTGGGCGGCATGGTGTTCGGCTTCGATGCTCAGAAGGTGCAGGCTGCTATCGAGGCCACGCGCGCGATGCCGGGTATCGGCTATGTGCGCGTGTGGCTGGCAAGCGGCGAGCTTGCCGTAGGTGACGACATCATGCTCGTGCTCATCGGCGGGGACATTCGCCCGCACGTGGTCGATGCCCTGCAGGCACTCGTTGGCACCATCAAGAACGAATGCGTGAGTGAGGTCGAGCGCGAGGCGTAGAGGCTTGCGTCGATAGAAGGCTCGTTTATAAAAATGCCCGCCGGTACGTGTGATACCGGCGGGCATTTTGCGTTTTGGGTGCGGTGGACGCTACACGCGCGTCGCATCCTTGGGGCTCATGGTCATGCTCTGGAAGCGGTTCTCCATGTAGTCGTTATCGAAATACTTGCCGTAGAACTGCGCGACGGGAATATCCGGCTCCGTGCCGTTGACGCGCTGGTACCAATAATCGAGCGATTGCAGCGTCATGACGCCGTCGACCAGCATAATGATGGTGAAGATGACGGTGGCCGAGTAGCGACTCTTCCACGGAATCATGTTGATGAGCTTGAGCAGCCTCGGCAGCAGCAGCTTGATCCAGATGAGGCCACCCAGGCCCCACAGGCAGGCGAAGCCCGTGCAGGTACGTCCGCCGGTAAGGACGGCGAGCGGATCGGGCATGCCAAAGAGCTTCATATGCGAGTAGCTCCACGAGACCACGCCAAACGAGGTCTGCATAAACCAGCCCACGAACACCTCAAAGCTTGCACCGAGCAGCGCGCTCACCAAAAAGATAATGATGGGGTTCTTTTTGTAGAAGCGGTTGAGCACCATGGTCATGAGTACGGCGCCAAATCCGTAGATGGGGCTGAAGGGGCCAAACAGCATGCCGGCGCGGTTCTGGAAGACGCCCGGGTCGTCGACCGTCATGTGCCAGATGTCCTCGGCGATCAGGCCGAGTATGCAACAGACAAAGAATACCCAGAACAGGTTGAAGTAGTTGAGCTTAATGTAGCCTTCGCCGGTTTCATCGCGCCCGAGCATGCCCTCGGCGGCGGCGTCGCGGTCGAGCATCTCCTGCAGGCGGCGCTGCAGCTCGCGCTCCTGGCGCAACGTGGGGTCGACGGTGGCCGAAAGCGCGATGAGGATACCGAGCTGAATAGCGGGACGAAGCAAGAAGAGCCCGATACCCTGGAGCATCACGTCGACCAAAAGCTCGACGACGGTGAATGCAATAAGGATGTAGGACAGGCGCGCGGCGTTGCGGCGCTGGTTTTTGATAAGGTCCAGGCCAAAGATGATCAGGATGACGGCGCTTGCCGCAGAGAGCATGATGCCGGCGACGATAAGGCCGACCGCGACGAGCGTGTTGTCGCCGAGCTTGGCGGCGGCGTTGCCGTTGATGAGCGCGGTGATGACCTGCCACATAAAGGCGCCGACCGAAGGGAGCGTGCCCACGCCGGACAGGATGCATAGGACGGCGTACACCTTAATGATGAGGGGGATCTTCTTGACCTCCGTGGCGCTGGGGACGCTGGGGTCGAGTTCGTTTCGATCCATACATAACCTTTCTCGTTTTGCTGTAGGTACAAGGATACGCCGCCGACCTGCCAAAAGACAGGACGAACGTCCCAATTGCAACAATGCAAGCCCCAACGGCGGGCGAGACGCGTCGCAACGGAAGTATGCGGGATCGTCGGCCCCGAGGCGGTTGCCCAATAAAATGTTTGGCTGCAAAACGGATTATAAGCTCGGTGGGCTTTTAAAAAGCGCTGTTCATGCGCGGGAGTGCTTGTCTTGCCGTGCGTATAATAGGGCAGGTAACGCCAAATAACGAGGCTCTGAGGGGATGCCATGTCTCAAGAAACCATCCGCGCGGCCGAGCGTGCCGCGGGACAGGTGAAGACCATGTCGACGTATGATCCGGACTCCGACCAGCTGCATGAGGAATGCGGCATTTTTGGTGTGTGGGCACCCGATCGCGATGTGGCTCGACTGACGTACTTTGGTCTGCGCGCGCTGCAGCATCGCGGCCAGGAATCGGCGGGAATCGCCGTGGGTGATGGCGGCACGGTTATGGTCCGCAAGGATCTGGGCCTGCTCGACCGCGTGTTCTCCAACGCCGACCTGTCGACGCTCTCCGGCCAGCTGGCCGTGGGCCACGTGCGCTATGGCACCGCCGGCGCCAAGAGCTGGGAAGCCTCGCAGCCGCACCTCTCTACCATCAATAGCGTCATTATCGCGCTTGCGCACAACGGTACTCTGGTCAACACCGACGAGCTGCGCCGCCAGCTGATCGAGCTGGGCGTGCCGTTCCTCTCCAATTCGGATTCCGAGGTCGCGACCAAGCTCATCGGCTACTTTACTCAGCGTACAGGCCATCTGCGCGAGGGCATTCGCAAGACCATGGAGCTCGTGCGCGGCGGCTACGCCATGACGCTCATCAACGAGCAGGCGCTCTACGCATTCCGCGATCCGCACGGCATTCGCCCGCTCGTGCTGGGCAAGCTGGTGGACGAGGGTCTGGACCAGGCCGATGCCGCATCCGTTTCGCAGCTGCCCTCGCAAGACGGCGCCACGACGGTCGACTCCGCCGTCCATGTCACGCGCGCCGGCGGCTGGGTCGTTGCTTCCGAGACCTGCGCACTCGACATCGTGGGCGCCGAGTACGTCCGTGACGTCCGTCCTGGTGAGATTTTGCGCATCAGTGCCGAGGGTCTGGTATCCGAGCAGGGCGTGCCTGCAGCCGAAGAGCCCGCCAACTGCATCTTTGAGCAGGTCTACTTCGCCCGTCCCGACTCCATCATGAACGGCAAGAGCGTTTACGCCTGCCGTTACGACATGGGTCGTCAGCTGGCACATGAGGAGCCCGTCGAGGCCGACCTGGTCATCGGTGTGCCCGACTCCGGCCTGCCGCCCGCGGAGGGGTATTCGCACGAGAGCGGCATTCCCTTTGGCGAGGGCCTCATCAAGAATCGCTA
>UQPL01000185.1:0-3204 GCA_900542895.1 uncultured Collinsella sp.
TCTCGTGGGCTCGGAGATGTGTATAAGAGACAGACATTGCCAACGTGCTTAAGTGCCGCCCGCCGGGAAACCGCAATCCGCGTCCCGAGGAAGTGCTGGCTTGCTCGCCGTTTTTGCGTGAGCAGATTCGAAGCATCTGGCCTGATATTATCGTGACGCTCGGCAACCCCGCGACGCACTTTGTGCTTAAGACCGAGATTGGCATTACTAAGCTGCGCGGCAGGTTCCACCAGATGGGGCATTTTGTAGTAATGCCCACTTTTCATCCGGCAGCAGCGCTGCGCAATCCGGCGTGGCAGGAGCTGCTGGAGGAAGACTTTAAGATGCTGGGCGATTATCTGGAGCGACATCCCGCACCAGAGGACGCCTCGGAATAATAAGGAGCATATATGTCCCTGGAGCGCCTGGGGGTAGGTACTTACAAAACGACTTGCGCTGCCGATACGGAGTACTTTGGCGAGCTAATTGCACCGTGCCTTGAGGACGGCGATGTGCTTATCCTGACCGGTGGCCTGGGAGTGGGCAAAACTCACTTTACCAAGGGCGTCTCGCGCGGGCTGGGCGATGGGCATATGGTTACGAGTCCTACGTTTGCGCTCATGGCCGTTCACGATCAAGGTCGTATTCCGCTGTTTCACTTTGATCTATACCGCCTGGAGCATGCCTACGAGCTCGAGGATACGGGCATTTTCGATGTGCTGGGCTATGAGGGTGCTTGCCTGCTGGAATGGGGCGAACAATTCCAGGACGAGCTGACGGATGAGTATCTTTCGGTGACGCTCAAGCGTGATGAGGGTGACAGCGATGTGCGAACGATAACGCTTGAGGCGCACGGTGACCGCGCAATGGAGCTTTCCCATTTGATTGATAAGGCTGTACAAGATGAGCTTGCATAACGACAACGCGCTGGTGGTGGCGCTCGATACCTCGACCGACATGCTTGCCTGCGCGGCAAGCTGGATTGATGGGCAGACGGGCGAGACGAAGCTCGTGAGTGGCGACCACATGTGTCGCCGTCACGCCAACGTTGAGCTCGTGAATACCGTTGATGGCGTGCTGGCTCAAGCCGGTCTGGATCGCAGCGATGTTGGTTGCTATGTGGTCGGTCGCGGCCCGGGGTCCTTTACGGGTGTGCGCATCGGCATCTCCACTGCCAAGGGCCTCGCGCGTGGTGCCAATGTTCCGCTGCTGGGCGTGTCGACGCTCGACGCTTGCGCTTGGACGGCGTGGAAGGCTGGCGTGCGCGGCAAGCTTGGTATCTTGGCCGATGCTATGCGCGGTGAGGTATATCCGGCGCTGTATATGCTGGTCGATGAGGGTCCCGAGCGTCAATTTGAGCGCGAACACGTGGTCAAGGCCGCCGTGGCGCTCGATGAGTGGCGCCGAGCAGCGGACTGGGACCAGGTTCAGCTGACCGGTGACGGTCTCGTGCGCTATGGCAAGCTGCTGGGTGAGGACGAGACCGCCCGCTGCGTGGAGCGCGACCTGTGGTGGCCTTCGGGCGAGGGCTTGCTGCTCGCGCACGCTGCGGGTGACGGCGATCCGGCCCGCGTCCTGCCGATTTACACGCGCCTTTCGGATGCCGAGGAAAACGAGCGCAAGCGTCTTGGTCTTGCCGAGAGTGCGCAGAGCGGAATTACGGGCGTTGCCGATGAGCTCGCCGGTCGTCATCTGCAGTTCCGTCCCATGGGCGCGGCGGATGCCGAGGGCGCGAGCGCGCTGGAGGCTGCCTGCTTTGAAGGTGCCGGACACGAGGCGTGGACGCCGGGCATGTTCCTGTCCGAACTGGGCGAGGACGTCGCTGCGCCGCGTAGTTGGTGGGTGGCACACGACGACGGCAAGCTACTGGGCCTTGCCGGCGGTATGGTCGTGGACGGTGATGTGCAGATTCTGGATGTCGCCGTCGACCCGGCACATCGCCGTGAGGGCATTGCCCGCAAGCTGCTGTCGCATGTGAGCTATGATGCCCAGATGCTCGGCTGCACCACGGCTTCGCTCGAGGTCGAGGACGGCAACGAGGGAGCGATTGCGCTTTATAACGCTCTGGGCTTTACCGAGGCAGGACGGCGCCGCGGCTACTATGGTGCCGGCAAGGACGCCATCGTCATGACGGCCCCGCTGCCCCTGGTACTTCCGGTCGACAATGCTTCGCCCGAGCCGACGGCGGCAGAGCAGCGCGTGTGGCCGCTGCCTGCGCCTGGGCGCTTCGAGGGGGAGCGTGCCGAAATTGAGCGCCGCCGCCTAGTGCTCGCTATCGAGAGCTCCTGCGACGAGACGGCCGTGGCGATTATCGATGCGGATGGCAATATGCTGGCCAACCAGGTGTCAACGCAGATTGATTTTCACGCCCGCTTTGGCGGCGTGGTGCCCGAGATCGCCTCGCGCAAACACGTCGAGGTGATTGTGAGTGTCGTGGATGCGGCGCTCGAGGATGCCGCAGCATCGCTTGGTCTTGAGGATGGAGCCATTGCCCCCAGCGAGCTTGCCGCCGTGGGCGTGACACAGGGCCCGGGCCTGGTGGGCGCGCTCGTGGTTGGCGTCGCCTTCGCCAAGGGCTTTGCCTACGCTGCCGGCAAGCCGCTCGTGTGCGTCAACCATCTGGAGGGGCACCTGTTTGCCAACCTGCTGGCGCAACCCGACCTCAAACCGCCGTTTATCTTCACGCTTGTCTCGGGTGGGCACACCATGCTCGTGCACGTGAAGGCGTGGGGCGACTACGAGGTGCTCGGTGAGACGCTCGACGACGCTGTGGGCGAGGCCTTCGACAAGGTAGCCAAGGCATTGGGTCTGGGCTATCCCGGTGGCCCCATCATTTCCAAGCTGGCCGAGACGGGCAACCCCAAGGCGATCGATTTTCCCCGCGCGCTTAACAGCAGGGGAGACTACCGCTTCTCGCTTTCGGGCCTCAAGACGGCGGTGACGCTCTACATCGAGCAGGAGACCAAGGCCGGGCGCACGATTCACCTGCCCGACCTAGCGGCCTCGTTTGAGGCGGCGGTCTTTGACGTGCAGTACAAGAAGGCCAAAAACGCCCTGCACGTCACCGGGTGCAAGGAGTATTGCATCGGCGGTGGTGTCTCGGCCAATCCGCATCTGCGCGAGATGATGATCAAGAAGCTCGGGCGTCAGGGGATCCGCGTGACGGTGCCGCCCTTGTCTGCCTGCACCTGTCTCTTATACACATCTGACGCTGCCGACGAAGGC
>UQPL01000186.1:0-3181 GCA_900542895.1 uncultured Collinsella sp.
CGCGTGGCCGAAGAGGAGTTCTATGCGAGCATAGCCCGTCCCACCGATGCCCACCTTTTGGGAATTGTCGAGGGCTCGCCTGTGCTCGATTTGGTCAGGACTACGTATAACGAGTCAAACGAGGTAGTGGAGTACACACTCTCGGTTGCTCGTGCCGATCAGTTTAAATACAAGGTTTACCACCAGCGCAGCAACTAGTGCTCGCATCGTTTCCATATGGTGATTCTTTGCATTTAACTGGTTACTACCAGATAACCAACCGAAGTGTATAATTGCACGTCAGAGGATTACTTCTAGAGAGAGGTATTAGAAATGTTCGAGAAGAGTGTCGAGGAGCTCACCGAGCTCGGCGCCCAGATCACCACGGCCGAGATTGCTCAGCAGCCCGAGCTTTGGCGTGATACGCTCAACATCTATCGCGAGAACAAGGAGGCCATCGAGGCCTTCCTGGCCGAGGCTCGCGCTATGGGCGAGGGCCGTCTGTCCGTTGTCTTCACCGGTGCCGGTACGTCCGACTACGTTGGCGATACCTGCGCTCCGTACCTGCGTCACGCTGGCAACACTGATCTCTACGACTTTAAGCCCATCGCCACGACCGACATCGTGAGCGCCCCGCGCGACTTCCTGCGCGCCGAGGATCCCACGCTCGTGGTTTCCTTTGCCCGCTCTGGCAACAGCCCCGAGAGCCTTGCCGCCGTTGCCGTTGCCAAGGAGCTCGTCCACAACGTCAAGTTCCTCAACATCACCTGCGCTCCCGAGGGCAAGCTCGCCGTCGAGTCCGCCGATGATCCCAATGCGCTGACGCTGCTCATCCCGCGCGCCAACGACAAGGGCTTCGCCATGACCGGTTCCTACACCTGCATGACCCTGCTCTCCACCCTTATTTTCGACACTGCCTCTGACGAGCAGAAGGCCGAGTGGGTCGAGACGATTGCCAAGATGGGCGAGGAGGTCATCTCCCGTGAGCCTGAGATCGCCGATTACCTGGCTGGCGACTTCAACCGCGTGACCTACTTGGGTTCTGGCTCCTTCGGTGGCCTTGCCCAGGAGAGTCAGCTCAAGATCCTCGAGCTCGCTCACGGTCTGGTTGCTACTTCCTACGACACCTCCATGGGCTATCGTCACGGACCTAAGTCCTTCGTCGACGATAAGACGCTCGTCTTCGTGTTCGTCAACAACGACGCCTACACCCGTCAGTACGACATCGACATCCTCAACGAGATCGGTGGCGACAAGATTGCTCAGCACACCGTTGCCGTTCAGCAGGATGGCGCTACCGTCTACGAGGGCGAGTCCTTCACCTTTAAGGGCTACGAGGCACTTCCCGAGGGCTACCTTGCTCTGCCGTTCGTGATGTTTGCCCAGGCTATCAGTCTGCTCAACTCCGTGCGCGTGGGCAACACGCCCGATACGCCGAGCCCCACCGGCACGGTCAACCGCGTGGTTAAGGGCGTGACGATTCACCCCTTCACCGCTTAATCGCGTCCCCCTGTAAGGGCGCCCGTCCGCTCATAACGGCGGGCGGGCGCTTTTTGTTTTTACATGGACCGGGTATAAGCATTACCAAAGTCAACTGCTTTAGAAGCAAGGAGTGCATATGAGCACGTACGCAATTAAGGCTGACAAGTTCTTCTTGCCGGCAGGCCCGCAACTGGGCGGCTATCTTATGGTCGAGGATGGCGTTTTTGGCGCCTGGCAGGCCGACGAGCCCTCTTGCGAGATTAAGGACTACACGGGATCGTGGATCGCACCGGGTATGGTCGATACTCACATCCATGGCTTCTATAACCACTCGACTACCGATAACGATCCCGAGGGCATTGATATCAGCTCGACCGAGCTCGCCCGTCGCGGTACCACCAGCTGGCTGCCCACGACGTTCACCGATGGCGTCGAGCAGATCAAGGATGCCTGCGCCGCCATTGCCCAGGCTGACGAGGGTCGCGGCCCCGACTTCTGCGGTGCTCGCATTCAGGGCATCTACCTGGAGGGCCCCTTCTTTACCATGAAGCACGTGGGCGCGCAGAACCCCGCTTACCTGATCGATCCCTCCGAGGAGGTCTTCGACCAGTGGCAGGAGGCTGCGGGTGGTCGCATCGTTAAGAGCGCCATGGCGGCCGAGCGCGACGGTGCCGCTGCTTATGCGGCTGCTCTGAACGCCAAGGGTGTGGTGACCAGCATCGGTCACTCCGACGCCACCTACGATGAGTGCATTGCCGCCATCAACGCCGGTGCCAGCTGCTTTACGCATACCTATAACGGCCAGCGCGGGCTGCATCACCGCGAGCCCGGTGTCGTGGGTGCCGCCATGTTCACGCCCGAGACCTACGCCGAGATCATCTGTGACGGCAAGCACGTAAACCCTGCCGCCATCAAGGCGCTGCTGCAGGCAAAGGGCTGGCAGCACACGGTGCTTATCACTGACTGCCTGGGTTGCGGCGGCATGCCCGAGGGCAGCTACACCAGTGGTGGCATGGACGTCATCATGAAGGACAACCTGTGCTGGCTCGCCGACGGCAAGAGCATTGCCGGCTCGGTGCTCACGCTTGCCCAGGGCGTCAAGAACATCGTCGACTGGGGCATCGCCAGCGCCGATATCGCCATTCGCATGGCAACCGAGGTGCCGGCACGCTCCGCGCACATCGAGGATAAGTGCGGCAGCATCATGCCGGGTCGCGACGCCGACTTTGTCGTGTTCGACCATGAGCTCACCCTCGTCGAGACGTATGTTGGCGGCCAGAGCGTCGGCAACGCCTTTACCGAGTAACGATAGAAAAAGACGGCGGGCCCGAATCTGCTCGGACCCGCCGTATGGGTTAAACGCTCAAAAGTACCTTCACAGTTACAGCTTGTTAGCGATCTTCTTTGCCGTGCGTTTAACGCCGGCCACCAGGCCTCCTGCAGGATGCTCCTTCTCGTAGGCTAGGCGCTTCTCGCGCTTGGCGTACTCCTCGACGATGATGTCGCCATACTCGTCTTCGATCTTGTCGAAGAAGTCGACGGCGCCCTTAATTTCCTCAGCGGTCGGGTGTCCCTTTTGGACACCGCCGGCGAGCTTGAACGGTCCCCACGTATCAAAGCCGGGGCAGCCGTAGACACCCATAAAGATGGCCTGCCTCATGCGGCAGATGCCATCGATATCCTTGCCGTACCACTTGTTTTTGCCACCGTAGGTCATAAG
>UQPL01000187.1:0-3179 GCA_900542895.1 uncultured Collinsella sp.
CGCACGATTCGCGAGCAACCGGGCGTCATCAAGCGCAATGTGCTCTTTGTGTTCCAGCCGGCCGAGGAAACGACCGGTGGCGCCAAGACGGTGTGTGAGAGCGGCGTATTCGAGCGCTATGGGGCAGATCGCATCTTTGGCTTCCATGTGTGGCCCGATTTGCCTGCCGGTACGTTGGCGAGTTGTCCCGGTCCGCTGCTGGCGCGCTCAAGCGAGACGCACATTCATATCCATGGCGCGAGCATCCATATCGCCAAGACCTACGGCGTTCCAGTCGAGGAGTCGCACGATGCGGCACTGGCGGCTGCCAAGTTCTTGGTTGCCGAGCGCGAGCTCATGGACGAGTTGGGTGCCGACGAGCCCTGCATTGGTAAGTTCGGCCTGCTTCAGGCCGGCACCGTCTGCAATGCGGTGGCGGGGGAGGCCCATGTTGCGGGCAGCTTGCGCGTGTTTACGGACGATATGTTCGACCGAGCGCGCGAGGGCGTGCGCCATGTGCTCGATGCAGCATGTGCTGAAACGGGCTGCACGTACGATCTCAATTTTGCCGAGGGCTATCCGCCAGTCGATAACGACCCCGAGCTGTTTGCCCACATTGCGCCTGCCTTGTCCGAGCTGCAACTTGTGGACGAGCCGCTGCTGATCGCCGAGGATTTTGCGTTCTATCAGCGCCATCTGCCGGGCGTGTTCTTCTTGCTGGGCACGGGTGTGCCTGCCGGCCAAGATAATCCGAGCGATTCGGATGGCTGTCCCGCCTATGCCACGAGCGCCCTTCACACTGATACCATGCTCTTTGACGAGGAAATCCTGCTCAAAGGCCTCGATGTCTACAAACGATTGCTTGTGATGGAGTGACGATGGGGCGACGCCGACAATCTGCCGTATATAGTCCGGGTGGATGCGGGTGTGGCTTGCTACTGCTTCCGGTTATTGCTGTGAGCATTGGCGTGATGTTTGCGCTTGCCGGGTTGGCAGCAGCGGCACTCGTGTTGCTGATTGTGGCCATTGGCGTGACGGTCTGGCTGTGTCGTTCTCGCGAGCAGCGTCGTGCCGATGGTAAGACCAATGTTGGATGGGCCATCTTTTTAGTCTTCGCCTACCTATTGAGCATCAGCTATTTAGCCTTCTTTATCCTGTTACTTGTAAGCACCTTTACCGGGGAATCTGTCACGGTGGGTTGATGCGCTGCCAGCAGACGGTCGTGCAAAGTGCGTTTGCTCGGCGTTCGGATAACCGCATTGGCCGTTCGCCGCAACCTTAGCTCACAGCTAATGAATTCAAGTTCAATCCTTCCTACGATGTGCTGTGTGCCGGCGCGGTAGCCGGATCGTAGGAAGGATGCATGATGAATAAGCTCGAAAACGAAGTGCTGCTGAGCCGTCGCGCTGCACTTGGCGCATTCGCCACCGTCGCTTTGGGGACTGCCGGTCTTCTTGCCGGTTGTGGTAGCGACAAGGCGACCGTCACCGAAGATGCCGGCGATGGTGACAAGAAGGAAGAGACGAAGAAGGAAGAGCAGCCTACGACTGACCTGGCGGTTGGTACGACGGTGACCACGGCTGCCGGTCTTTCCGTCGTCGTCGATTCCGTCCAGCCCGGCCTCACAAATTATGACGGTTCGACCATGACGGGCATTCACGTCACGTACGTCAACAATGGCGATGAGGGCGCAGATTACAATATCTACGACTGGAAGGGCGAGGACGCCAACGGTGCTCAGCAGAACCAGGGTTATTACAGCGAGGGCTCCGATGAACTGCAGTCTGGTACCCTTGCCGCCGGCGGTTCCGTGGCGGGCAATATCTACTTTGATGGTGACATCAAGAAGGCTCTCTATTTTGCCAACGTGTTTGATAAGTCTGCCGCTGCAAGCTGGGTGCTGGCCTAACATGTCGCTACCGTTGCGCCGTATGGGAGGTGAGGTCGTATGCCCGATAAAAAGCTGACGGACGAGTTACTCAATGAACTCCTCGACGCGCCAAACATCGATGGCTATATCAAAGAACGCGACTTTGCCGCCCCGTCGCTTTCGGATTACTTAAAGCAGTTGCTGCAAGAGAAGGGGCTCGAGCGTTCGCGCGTGGTGCGTATGGCCGACCTCAATGAGACTTTTGGTTATCAGATTTTTACCGGTGCGCGGCATCCGAGCCGCAACAAGGTGCTGCAGATTGCCTTTGCAATGGCGTTGACGCTCAAGGAGACCAACCGCGCCCTGACGGCTGCCGGAGTGAGCGTCCTCAACTGCAAGGACCGTCGCGATGCAATCATTATCTTTTGCATCGACCGTGGCTGTAGCCTCCAAAAGGTCAATGAAGAGCTGTACCGCTTTGGCGAGGAAACGGTGAGTTAGTGGCCGATGGCTGAGCCGGCGGTGTCACCAGAACAACCATGCGAACGAACGGGGTGCGGACACCATGGGGTGTCCGCACCCTGCGTTATGATGGACGCTATGGATACTCAGAGCCCAACATATTCCGATGACGAGCTGACTGCTTCGCTTGTCGAGCATTTGGCGTCGCTCGACCGCGATGACAGCTATCGTGTGGAGCGCGTGCTCAAACTTTCGGATGTAGAGACGACCGAACTCGTCAATTTTGAGGGCTCTGGCGGCGGGTCTCTCGGTCCCTTTGTCCGCAAGCGCATCGATGCTTCGGCGCAGATTGGCGGGGCCTACGAGCGCCTGTTTGCGGCTCAGCGGGCCGGACGCCGTTTTGAACACTTACCCCGGATTGTCGATTGCCGCCGCGCGGGCGAGGAGCTCGATGTGGTGATGGAATATGTCGAAGGCGAGACGCTCGAGGCGCTCGTGGGGCGCCTGGGCGCGACGCCCGATTATGCCCGCGAGCTGTATCCCGTTCTGTGTGAAGCGGTGGGCGAGCTGCATGCTGGTTTTGCAGCTGCGGGGGAGCCAGGGGTACCGGTAATCCACCGCGACCTTAAACCCTCGAACATCATCGTATCGGGCGTGAGATACGCGACCGATGCCGGCATGACCTTTTCCTCGCTGGTGATTATTGACCTGGGAATCGCGCGCGTTTGGCGCGATGGTGCCGACGCCGACACCGTCAAGTTTGGCACGCGTTCCTATGCGCCGCCCGAGCAGTATGGGTTTGGGCAGACGAGTGTGCGCAGCGACGTCTACGCACTTGGCGCCCTGTTGTTCTTCTGCTTGACGGGAG
>UQPL01000188.1:0-3154 GCA_900542895.1 uncultured Collinsella sp.
ATACGAGCTCTGCGCATGTCTCGTGGGCTCGGAGATGTGTATAAGAGACAGCTTTTCGGCTGTGCTGCTACCGGCCTTGCGGGCATGAGGGTGAGCGTCGTTAACGGGAACCGGACGGTCATTCCTGAGAAATATTATGCGGAGGGCGAATGGCTCTCGATGGATGGGGCGTTTCTGGGGTCGAAGGATGTGGCGACTGACGGGTATTCGTTTTGCATAGACGGGGCAGAGCTGCTCACGCCGCGCGAGTATCTCAAGCGTGCGCATGATGATTATTCAAAATATGGCATCGTGGATACGAAAACGAAATTGAAGGACGCCGACATCACGTGTGTTATCGCCGTAAAGATGCGTGTCAGGAATAAGGACAATGTCGAAGGCGGAATCAAAACGTATGTTTGGCATTTGGTGCCGGAGTCTGCGCCAAACTATGACTTTGTGGTCAATACCGATCTGATAACGCAGGCAATGCCGGCTCTGGGCGGCTCTGCTGCGTTTGCTGTACAGGTTGGGGCGGAGAACGAGTTGCTCGTCCCATTCATGATGCAAAACACCAACGACTATTTCGAAGGTTGCGAGACCGTCCGTTTTGAGAAGGCTTTTTCTGGGACTTATACGATGAAGATGACCGATCTGCCAGAAAGAAGGCTCTTAAGGTTTGAAGCGAAGTAGCTCGAGAGCTAGGCAAAATGGGTCCATCGGTGGCACTCGCGCTCGATCCCAGGCGCCCTGGCCCGGAATGACGCGGGGCGAGGCGTCTTCGGTGTCGGCTGGCCTACCGCTTCTTCTTGTTCTTCTGCTTGCGCTGCTTGCCCTTGGTCTCCTGGGGCTTGTCGCCCTGTTTGGCTTCGGCAGCGGCCTTTTCGGCCTTCATTTTCTTCTTCTTGGTCTCGATGCGGAGTTTTTTGTTGATGCGCGCCTTGAGGAAGGGACCGAACTGCTCGGCATCGCCGCGAACAAAGGTGTCCTTAGGGATCGTCACGCCCTGGTCGGCGAACATGGCCACAAAGATGCGCTCGCCGTCGAGCACGTGGTCGAGCTTTTCAAACGGGAAGAACTGCGACTTGCCGCTCTTGCCCCAAACCATCAGGCCGTCCTCGTTGGCGGCGACGCGGCGATAGCGGCCACCCATGGACTCGTCGGCCTCGACGGCGTCGATAAAGTCGCGGGCGAGGGTGTGGTGCAGGTTTTTGCTCCACCAGGCCAAAAAGGCGCCGAATACGATCAAGACGACGCCAAACTTGATCCAGTTGCCGCCGGCCACCAGCATGCCGATGCCGATGAGCGCGGCAATTGCCGCGGCGACATACAGCGAGCCGCGACGCCTGGGCGAGGCGACCAGGCGGGCGAAGTCGGTGACCAGGTCGTTTTCGTACTGGTACTCGTTGAGGTACAGGATGCCGTCGTCGGCTGCGGCCTGCTCCTCGAGCGCGACCTCGACCTGGTCGGCTGCTTCGGAGGGAACGAGGTTGCTCTCTGCGTCTGCCATGCTCTTTGGACTCCTATCGCGGCGGGCTCGCCGTACGGGTTATTATGGAATGCAGTATGCCGTGCGACCGCATGGCCGCCGCGGCAACAAGACTCAGTATACCCGGGGGAGCACCCATGGAATCGTTGTACCGAAAGTATCGCCCGCTCACCTTCGACTCCGTGGTGGGCCAGCAGCATATCGTCTCGACGCTCGAGCACGCCATCACCGAGGGACGCCTGTCCCATGCGTACCTGTTCTGCGGTCCGCGCGGCACGGGCAAGACCACCATGGCGCGCATCCTGGCCAAGGCGCTGCTGTGCCGCAATGCCGAGGCGGCGCGCGCCGAGGGTGCAAGCGGCTGCATGCCCGACGGTACTTGCGAGGAGTGCGAGCTCATTGCCGAGGGTAACCACCCCGATGTCTACGAGCTCGATGCCGCCTCCCGCACGGGCGTGGACAATGTGCGCGAGGAAATCATCAACTCCGTCAACTTTGCCCCGGTGCGCGGCAAGTACAAGATCTATATCATCGACGAGGTCCACATGCTCACGACGGCGGCGTTCAACGCGCTGCTCAAGACGCTTGAGGAGCCGCCGGCACACGTGATCTTTGTGCTGTGCACCACCGACCCGCAAAAGATTCTGGAGACCATTCTCTCGCGCTGCCAGCGCTTCGATTTCCATCGTATCGGCAACGAGGATATTGAGCATCGCCTGGCATACGTGTGCGAGCAGGAGGGCTTCGATTACGACGACGAGGCGCTGGCTATCGTGGCGCGCCATGCCAAGGGCGGCATGCGCGACGCGTTGTCCACGCTGGAGCAACTGAGCGTCTTTGGCAACGGTTCTGTGCATGCGGACGACGCCCGCTCGCTTTTAGGCGAGGTTTCGGACCAGATCCTGGGCGAGTTTGCCCGCGCCATTGCCGATCGCGATGTTGCCGAGCTGTATGGACTTATTCGCGCGCAGGTCGAGGAAGGTAACGATCTGCTGGAGCTGACGCGCGACCTGGTGGCGCACGTGCGCGACGTGTATGTTGCCTGCGTTGCCGGTGCCCGTGCCGAGTTGTTTGAGGGCGGCTCCGAGCAGGCCGAGGCGCTTGCCGCCGACGCCGCTGCCTTTGGCGAGCATCCTGCCGACCGCCTGGCCCGTGTGCTGACAGTGCTTGACGATGCCGCACTGGAGATGAGGGGCGCGAGCGACGTGCGCCTGGTGCTCGAGATTGCCTGCACGCGTCTGGCACGTCCCGAGGCTGATATAACGATTGAGGCATTGGCCGAGCGCGTGGCACGCCTGGAGGCCATGGTTGCCAATGCCGCCGTGCCGGCGAGCGTGGCTGCTGCTCAGGCCGCCGCGCCTGCAGCATCCGTACCCGCTGCTGCCCAACAGCCGACGCTCATTTCGGGCGCCCGTGCTGCCGCTCCGGCGGCATCCGCTGCCCCCGCTGCTACGTCCGCGCATCAGGGTGGCATGCCTTGGGACCGCGGCGCTGCTGTTCCGGCTGCCCAGCCTGCTCCCCGTTCTGCGTCCGTGTCAGCTTCCAAGTCTGCAGCGCCTGCACCTCAGCCTGCGCCGACTCCGACGCCTCAGCCCGTTGCGGCCCCCGCGCCTGCCACCGCTCCGGCACCTAAGCCCCAGTCCAACAACTGTCTCTTATACACATCTGAAGCTGCCGACGAAGGCT
>UQPL01000189.1:0-3131 GCA_900542895.1 uncultured Collinsella sp.
TTGTTGTTGATATCGTCTGCCACGTTACCTCCTCTTAAGCGTCAAGGAATCGTGCATCATGTGCATGCTTCTCGATGTACTCGCGGCGATAGCCGACCTCGGAACCCATCAGCTCGCGCACGGCGCGGTCCGCCACCACGGCGTCCTCGATCGACACACGCTGTAGGATGCGGGTCTTGGGATCCATCGTCGTCGAGGCAAGCTGCTTGGGATCCATCTCGCCCAGGCCCTTGTAGCGCTGGACGGTATAGCCCTTGCGCTTTTTGGTGATCTTGCCGTCCTTGGCCTTGCCGTCCTCGTCGTTATCATCGGGGTTCAGGCCCAGACTCTGGATGGTATCGCGCAGGATCTCGTCTTCGGGCTGGCGGCCGTTGGGATACACGTAGTGGATCTTGTTGCGCACCTTAATGCCAAAGATGGGCGGGCAGGCAACATAGACGTAGCCGGCATCGATCAGCGGACGCATGTACTTGTAGAAGAACGTCAGCAGCAGGATGCGGATATGCGCGCCGTCGACGTCTGCATCGGTCATGATGATGATCTTGTGGTAGCGCGCCTTGGTGATATCGAAATCGCCGCCGTCGCCGGCGCTCGTCGTGACGCCGCAGCCGATCGCGGTAATCAGCGACTGGATGGTGTCACTCGAGAACGCGCGATGGTCACCAACGCGCTCGACGTTCAAAATCTTGCCGCGCAGGGGCAGAATCGCCTGGATGTCTCGGCGACGGCCGTCCTTGGCCGAACCGCCTGCCGAGTCACCCTCTACGATGAAGAGCTCGGTCAGCTCGGCATCGCGCACCGAGCAGTCAGCGAGCTTACCGGGCAGGGACGCCGTCTCGAGCAGGCTCTTGCGACGGGTCGCTTCGCGCGCCTTGCGGGCGGCGTTGCGCGCCTTGCAGGCCTGTTGCGCCTTCTTGACGATCTCGCGGGCGGGCTTGGGATGCTCCTCCAAGTAATCGGCGAGGCCGTCGGTCACGATCTTGAGCGTCAGCGCGCGCATATAGGAGCTGCCGAGCTTGGCCTTGGTCTGGCCCTCAAACTGCGGATCGGGCAGCTTGACCGAGATAACGGCCGAAAGGCCCTCGCGCACATCGTCGCCGGTCAGGTTGGCGTCTTTTTCCTTGAGCAGGTTCTGCTTGCGCGCGTAATCGTTGATCACGCGGGTGAGCGCGGTGCGGAAGCCCTCAAGGTGCATGCCGCCCTCGGGAGTGTAGATGTCGTTGGCAAACGACATGACGTTCTCGCCGTAGCCGCTATTCCACTGCAGGGAAACCTCGACCTCGCCCATCTTGGTCACAGGCGCGTCCGGGTCCGATTTGCCCTCGATGTAGATGGGCTCCTTAAAGGCCTCGGGGACGTCCTTGCCCTCGTTGAGGAACTTGACGAAGTCGATGATGCCGCCCTCGTAGCAAAACTCCTCCACATGGGGAGTCGCCTCGCGCTCGTCGGTCAGCACGATCTTGAGGTTCTTATTGAGGAACGCCGTCTCCTGCAGGCGGTTGTGCAGCGTATCGAAATCGTAGATGCAGGTCTCGAAGATCTCATCGTCGGGCCAGAAGGTGACGGTGGTGCCCGTCGAATCCGAGGTGCCCACGACCTCCATCTTCTTGACGGTCTTGCCGCGCGAGAACTCCATCTCGTAGGTGTTGCCGTCGCGACGAACCTGAACGACCACGCGCTTGGACAGTGCGTTGACGACGGAGATGCCAACGCCGTGCAGGCCGCCCGAAACCTTATAGGCCGAGTTATCGAACTTACCGCCGGCGTGCAAAATCGTCATGACGACCTCGAGCGTCGGGATCTTTTTAACAGGGTGCTCGTCGACGGGGATACCGCGCCCGTTGTCGACGACCGTGATGGAGTTGTCGGCGTGGACCGTCACCTGGATCTCGGTGCAGAAACCGGCCATGGCCTCGTCGACGGAGTTGTCAACGATCTCCCACACCAGGTGATGCAGACCGCTGGCGCTCGTCGAGCCGATATACATGCCCGGGCGCTTACGAACGGCCTCGAGACCTTCGAGAATCTTAATCTCGCCGCCATCGTAATCGTTTTCGTTTGCCACACGTCCTCCTTCAGTCAAGAAAATGTGTACAGCCTTACTAGTTTATCGTAAAAAAATACCCTCGGGAACGAGGGTATTTGGCTCTACAAGGCCACCAGATGCGATTTAAGGCTCTTTTTTGCTTTGCACGCCCTTGGCCCACTCGGCACTGGCTCTCATGGCGTTCTCGAGGGCCTCGCGCAGTTTTTGGTCTTCGATGGGCGCCACTTGGCGCTCAATCTCGGTGCGCTCGGCATCGCTGAGGTCGGCGTGTGGGGCCGGCGGGCGCTCGGTCGCCGCTGGGCGAAGGCGCTCCTTGGCGGCGGGCGGCGTGTGACCGGGCGCGGTGGTTTTGAACACCAGGCCATCCACATGCGCACCGGCGCGCTCCATGCGCGCGCGGATGATCTCGCGCAACAACGTCATTTCCTGCGTCCACGAGGGCGAGTCGAGATATACCAGCAGCTCATTGGACTCGGGCAGGTAGCGCAGGCCCGTCACATGCCGCCCCTCGCGCGTGCCCGAGCACACCGCGTTCCACGCGCGATAGACCGCGCGAGATTCCTCTGCAGCCTCCATCTGCGCGCGGCGCTCAGGCGTCGCGGCCGCCAGGATGCGCTGGCGCTCTGCGTTCAAAAATCCACTGAAGGCAACCGTTTCGCTCTCGCGCTCGTAATTAGCACGTCTCACCCATGCTCACCACCTTGGCTCGATCAAGCAGGTCATCGGTAAAGTACCCCAGGTTGGTCGTGGTTATGACCGTCTGGATATCATCGCCGATCAGCCGCAGGAAAGCACCGCGGCGTTCGCCGTCGAGTTCGCTCATCACGTCGTCCAAAAGCAGCAGTGGGGCGGTGCCCAGGACATCGCGAGCCACGGCCACCTCCGCCACCTTCCAGGCCAGAACCAACGTTCGCTGCTGACCTTGGCTGGCAAATGAACGGGCGGAGCGACCCGCCACAGCAAACTCAATCTCGTCGCGATGCGGTCCCACCAACGTCACGCCGCGGCGAATTTCCTCGTCGGCGTGCTCATCAAGGGCAGCCAGCATGCGCTCGTACGCCCAGCCCTTCAGCTCTTCGCGATC
>UQPL01000190.1:0-3109 GCA_900542895.1 uncultured Collinsella sp.
CGCCGTAACCATGGAAGACGTGCAGGCACTGGCCTCGTACATGAAGGACTTCGAAACGCAGCGTAGTTTGAGCCCGCGATCTAACTAGCCCGCAACGCGCGGGCCGACCAGCCACTTCAAACCACCTGTTTAAACCAAACCTGCTAAGGAGTTTTTCATGCGCAAGATTAAGACCATCGACGACATCACCAAGGACGGCAAAGTCGAGTTTGGCGAGGGCTACGAATTTGTGAGCACCGCCGAGGAGGCCGACGCCATCCTGATGCGCTCGACTGACCTGCACGGCTACGAGCTGCCCGAGGGCATCCGCGCCATCGCCCGCTGCGGCGCCGGCGTCAACAACATCCCCGTCGAGGAGTGCGCCAAGAAGGGCGTCGTCGTCTTTAACTCCCCCGGTGCCAACAGCAACGCCGTTAAGGAGCTCGTCCTAGGCATGCTGGTGCTCTCGAGCCGCGGCGTGGTGCAATCGATGAACTGGGTGCGCGACAACGCCGACGACCCCGAGATCCAGGTCGACGCCGAGAAGGCCAAGAAGGCCTTTGTGGGCCGCGAGCTCAAGGGCAAGCGCATCGGCGTCATCGGTCTGGGCAACGTAGGCTCCAAGGTCGCCAACGCCTGCGTCAATCTGGGCATGGACGTCTACGGCTACGATCCGTTCATTTCCGTTGAGCACGCGTGGGTGCTGAGCCGCGAGGTGCAGCGCGTGGGCACGCTCGAAGATCTCTGCCGCGGCTGTGATTACCTCACGGTGCACGTGCCCAGCAAGGCCGACACCATCGGCATGATCAGCACCGAGCAGATCAACCTGCTGGCCCCGGACGCCGTGCTCATCAACTACGCACGCGAGACCATCATTGACGAGGACGCCGTTGACGCCGCCCTGCGCGAGGGCAAGCTGAGCTGGTTTAGCTGCGATTTTGCCACGCCCAAGACCGTCAAGATGCCCAACACGTTTATCACCACGCACTCGGGCGCCGGCACTGGCGAGGCCGAGGCCAACTGCGCCGACATGGCCATCAGCGAGCTTAAGGATTACCTGGAGAACGGCAACATCGCGCACAGCGTCAACTACCCCACCTGCAGCATGGGCAAGGCGCGCGCCGCAAGCCGCATCGCCTGCCTGCACGCCAACGTGCCCAACATGATCGGTCAGATCACGGCAATCCTGGCCAAGGACAATGCCAACGTGCAGCGTATGACCAACGAGTCTGCCGGCGAGAACGCCTACACCATGTTCGACACCGACGAGCACCTGGACAGCAGCACCATCGAGGCGCTCAAGCAGATTCCGTCGATGTATCGCGTGCGCGTGATCAAATAGCGCCGGCTGATCTGACGGGCAGTTCCCCATGTGGCCTGCCCGTTACTGACATTGAATGCCCGCGGGGGCGCCTTTCGCACGAGAGGCGCCCCCGTTTTTGTGAGCGCTCCATTAAATGCACCGAGCCGCTTCTTGACATACAATTTGTATGTTGACCTAACTATCTGTGAGGTGCCTATGGTTGATACAGATTTTGCTTGGCGGCTTACGCAAGGGCTCGTGCGGATCGACAGTTCCGACCCAGGTGCGTATGAGGGCGAGATTGAACGCTATATCAAAGTGTTGGTTGAGGCTCAATTGGAGCGGTTGAGTCATCCGGTGCTCCATGCCGTGCAGGTTGAGGAACTCGAGGTGCTGACCGGACGCCGCAATCTCATGGTCACCGTGCCCGGTTTGAGCGACGAGCCACGGCTCGTCTACATCTGCCACATGGATACAGTCACCTTGGGCGACGGCTGGGACGCGGACATTACGCCGCTCGGGGCGGTCGTGCGCGACGGCAAGCTCTACGGCCGCGGCGCCTGCGATATGAAGGGTGGCCTGGCCTGTGCCATTGCCGCACTGGTCCATACGCTCGAGCGCGTGGCGGCGGATGGCGCGCTGCCCCGCCGCGGCTTTTCGCTCATCTGCTCGGTCGACGAGGAAGACTTTATGCGAGGCTCCGAGGCAGCCATCGATGCCGGCTGGGTCGGTTCGCGCGAATGGGTGCTGGACACCGAGCCCACCGACGGACAGATCCAGGTGGCGCACAAGGGGCGTACGTGGTTCGAGATTGAAATGGATGGCGTGACGGCGCATGCAAGCCGGCCCTGGAAGGGCGCGGATGCCGTCGCCGCCATGGCCGAGGTCGTGTGTTCGCTCCGTCGCGCGTTTGTGGCGCTGCCCGCGCACGACGAGCTGGGGCCTTCGACCATCACGTTTGGCCAAATCGAGGGCGGATATCGCCCCTATGTCGTGCCCGACCGCGCCAAAGTCTGGGTCGACATGCGCCTGACCCCGCCGACCGATACGGCCGCCGTAACGCGCATGGTAGAGCAGGCCATCGCCGTCGCCGAAGCCGCCATTCCCGGTTGCCACGGCAGCTACGTCGTGACGGGCGACCGCCCCGCCATCGAGCGCGACCCAAACTCTCCCCTTCTAGCAGCGCTCAAGCGTGCCGCCGATGACGTGACGGACGCGGACACGACCGTTGGCTTCTTTACCGGCTACACCGACACCGCCGTCATTGCCGGCAAGACAGGTAACCGCAATTGCATGAGCTACGGTCCCGGGTCGCTCGCGCTCGCGCACAAGCCCAACGAATATGTGCCCCACGCCGATATCGTTCGTTGTCAGCAGGTGCTAATCGCGCTCGCCGATAACGTGCTCTGGGACGCGAGCGGCCAAGTTGGGGCATAATAAGCCGCGAACAAACCGACTCGCGCGTTAGGACCGCCCATGAAAGCACTTCCGTTTCCCTGCATCCGCCCGGCTCAGGACCGCGTGCTCGAGGCGCTGCCTGCAATGGGCAGCATCCTAAGCGGCAACGATGCCCTGCGCGGAGCCATTGCCGATGGTCTGATGCTCAAGGACCCGGGTGCGGCGTATTACGTGTACGAATGCTCGGGCGAGCCGGGACGTGTGACGGGTGTCGTGGCGATCTGCCCGACGAGTGTACTTGCGGGCGGCAAGGGCGATGCCAGCGCCGACGTGGCCGCCGCCGCGCGCGCGATCGCCGAACTCAAAGTTCAGCCGCGCCCCGTGTCGCTCGCCTACGAGGCGTCGCCCGTCATGGACATCATCCTGGGC
>UQPL01000191.1:0-3106 GCA_900542895.1 uncultured Collinsella sp.
TCTGACGGCACTGCCTCGGCGGACGCTTCTTCCACCGGCGAGCTTGAGCTCCATACCGCGTGCGATGCCTCTGGCGGTCAGGCACTCGCGCAGGTGGCGTTACCGCGGGGTTGGCGAATCGAAGAGGCGCATCTTGAGCGCAGCGGCAGCTTCGACTGCCCGATTTCGGTTGGCGTGACGGCAGCGGGTCCGATGGGCGAGCGGATTATGTACCACTCCGAGCTCTGTTACGTGGATGCGGGTGCCGTTGCCAAGCGTATCCCCACGCAAACCGAGCACAAGGCGTTTATGCACGTGGAGGCAGCTTGCGACGAGCTGGCTCAGGCCTGCGCGGCACGGCTGGGCGCACGGGCGGAGGTTGTGGTCGAGCAGCCGTACCCATCGAACGCGGCGCTCGATATCGAGCGCGAGCGTGCCCGCGTACAGCGCGAGGCGGCAAACGACTTTGCGATTCAGGGCTTTTCGATGGAGCCGAGCAATGTGATCTATGAGTGCCGCATGCGTCGATATCGACTCGCGGGTGCCCCAGTGTCCACCGAGCTTGCGGTGGCGGCCAAAGTCGAGGGCTATGTGGTCTCAATCGGCGGCGTCGCGGGCTCTATGGGTAAAGGCATTGCCGCTGGGGCCGAGGCGCTGCTGGGCGCGGGCCTTTCGAGTGGGCTGATCGGCGGTGTTTTGGGCAAGCGCCTGCGCGAGCGCCAGGCGGCGGCAGCGGCGGGACAGGGCGTCGCGCAAGAACAGTCCACGGGTCGAGGCGGTTGCCCGGACGGAGCGTCGTTCGAGCTGGGCGCGGCCGACCTGCTGCAGTGGCGTATCAGGGACAGCTTCTGTTTGGTTGCGCCAGAAGGTCGCCTGGACGAGGCGGCCTCCACGGCGCTTGCCTCAATGGCGTCGACCTTGCGGCTCAACCCGGCTATCGCACGCGAAGCGTCCGCTCAAAAGCAACAGATGGTGCTCGAACAGCGCCAACGCACGCAGATGAACATTGCCCAGCAGCAACAGCAGTTTGCAGCCTGGCAACAGATGCATGCCTCGCAACAGGCGGCGTTCGACAGCTACCAGCAGGCGTGGTTCGATCGCAGCGACCGTCAGCACGCCGCGAATATGGCTGCCAGCGCCGCCAATTTTTCCAGCGCGGGCGTGGGGACGGGCGCTGCCTCGTATTCCGATGCCATTCGCGGGGTCAACCATTACACCAGGCCCGACGGCACCGATGTCGAGGTCTCGGTGATGGCCGACCAGGCCTGGGTCAACGGTTCGGGCGATGTGATCGGTACACGCGATGGCTTTGAACCCGGTTTTGGCTGGACGGAGCTGCCTCGTCAATAGCGTGAGGCGGCTTATGTGCGAATCGATGCCGGGCGTGTTTCTTGGCATGGTGATAAAGAACGGGAAAGGAACAATGATGAGGGAGACGGTACTTTCGCGCACGGCATTTGTCGCGGCGGCGGGAACGGCGCTGCTGACGCTTGTGGGGTGCGGCGGACAGCGGACGCAGGATACGACGGGTTTTAACGACGACCGCCCGGTAAAGGACAAGATGGACGCGGGTGCGACGTCGGGCGATTCCGGCGACGCGGACAGCGACTCGGGCGCGGACAGCGGCTCGGCGGATGCGTTCGATACGTGGTCGGATGATTGCTGGGATGCGCACCGCAACATCAGCATCGCGGCGCTCCTCGAGCTTAAGGGCTGGCAGTTGCAGGAGTTTGCCTCGCAGCAGGGCTATACCTGGCAAGACGCGCTCGAGATGTACGAGAACGAGGCCGGTCGCGTGCTCAGCGTCTGCAGTATCAGCAAGGATGGCGCGACCGATTGGCTCGGTGAGGACGAAATCGGAAAGCTCGACAAGGGCGGCACCGGGAGCACCGTAATGTTTACGCTGCAGCTTGCGGGCTATTCGAGCTGCGAGGATGTTATCGCAGGCTTTTCGGTGCCGGTCGAGGACCGGGCGCAGATCACCTCGAGCTCGTGGATCGCGTGCGTTTACGGTTCCAACATGGCGCGTCACGTTGCCATGGTGAGCCCGATGGAAAACGGCGACTATCGCTTGGATCTCATTACCGAGGAGGCTATCAAGACCGGTAGGTTTACCCAGGGCGGCGGTGCTCCGACGATAGACGAATTTTGGCAGGAAAAGACTGGACGCGCGCTCGGCTAGGTGCGACGTGGCCAATACCATAGCGAGGAACGAACATGATGAATGAAGTGACGATGAACCGTGCGGCCTTTGTGACAGGCGCGGGTGCGCTGGCTTGTGCGCTGACTGGCTGCTCGGGCGGATTGGGCGGCGCGGGCGGTGCCAAGAAGGCGACCACGGCGGACGCCGCCTGTGTAGACGACAACGCCAACGTGACGGTCTATGCTGCGATCAACTTGGATGGCGCCGACCTGGTGCGCCTGCTCAAGCATCAAAACTATGAGTGGCAAGGCGAGAGCGTGGGCTACGGTGCTGCCGATGACGCGGGACTTTTCGCCTTTACCTTTTCTAAGATTTCGGATGATGTGGACGAACTTGCGAACAGCGCGATACCGCTTTCGAAGTCCGAGTACGAGGAGCTTGAGCCGGGCGGCGGAGACGATAGCGTGGCGATTTTGCTCTCGGTTGGCGGCTATACGACGGGCGATCGCGCGCTCACCGGCGCAATCGGCGATGCGACGATAGTGCAGGAGAAGTGCACAATCGACGATTCCGTGTATTGGCTGGTCAAGGCGCTCGACGGCAGTCGTTACGTGATTTCGGCCTACGGCACCGAAGATGATGGCGACAGCGCGCATGACATCTATATCTATAGTGAGTCTTTTATTCACACCGGTTATCTGAGCGGCGGCGACCAAATCGATATTGACGAACTCTGGAGCCGCCTGACCAATGCCTCGTAGCGTACCAAAACCACCACAAAGGGGACAGTGAACTGCGCCCCGAAACTTGGACTGAATAAATAGCGACTACGCCGCAAGGGCCCGGTTCCGGAACTCCTCCGGCGTCAGGCCCTTCAATCTTACCTGCCTGCGCCGCGTGTTCCAATGGGCTATGTACCTGTCTCTTATACACATCTCCGAGCCCACGAGACCTGCGCAGACCTCGTATGCCGTCTTCTGCTTG
>UQPL01000192.1:0-3013 GCA_900542895.1 uncultured Collinsella sp.
ACATCGTCGAGGACCTAGACGTCCCGACGAGCTCCAAGAACTACAGCTCCTGGAAGGACATCATCGCCCTGTACGACGACCTGGACCACCGCATTGACGCAATCTGTGATGCCTGGGAGATCAGCCTGAAATACGACAAGCCTGCGGACCACAAGAATGAGATCGTGGCGCCGCTGTCGCGCGACAACGTGGCGGGCACCAATGACAATAAGTACCGCCTAGACTTTGAGGGGCGCTATCCCGGCGCCAAACCCGTCGAAGTGAACTAGCACTTTGTCGCTTCCGAGCCGGCAGTTAGGGATGTTCCTAAACTGCCGGCAGAAAAGGAACGTCCCTAACTGCCAGATAAAAAACGAGCGAGGATCGCGGGGTCCTCGCTCGTTTTTGTTTTAGGTGATGTTTCGACCGTGCGGCTACTTGTCGGCAGCGGTCTTTTTGGTAGTCGACTTCTTGGCCGTCGTCTTTTTGGCGGTCGTCTTCTTGACCGCCGTCGTCTTCTTGGCCGTGCTCGCCTTAGTCGTGGTCTTGCGGCCGCGGGCGGGTTTCTTCTCCTTGGTCGGGCAGTCCATGTTCACGCAGATGCGCCACGGGCCGCGCGCCGTGTTGACCACCACGATGGGGGCGCCGCACTCGGGACAGGTCTCGCCCGTCGCCTCGAGCTTGCCACGCGCCGGCAGCGGATAGCTCACGCCGCAATCGTCATAGTTGGTGCAGCGGATAAAGCGCTTGCCGCTCTTCTCGCTCTTGTGTGCGATCAGGTCGCCATGGCGTCCGGCCTCGGCACACACCTTGCACTCGCCCACCTTAAGGTCGGGCTCGTAGTTGGTGGGGCACGTGGGGTTCACGCAAATCTCGAAGGCCTTCTGGCGGAACGGCTGGCACTTAATGCGCGGCGCGCCGCACTCGGGGCACACGGCCGCCTCGCCCTCGAGCGGGCTTACCTTGACGCCGCTCGGCACCGGATAGGTCACGTCGCAGTCGGGCCAGCCCATGCAGCCAATGAAGCTGCCACGGGTCTTGGCGCTCGTCTTCATAACCAGGTCCTTGCCGCACTTGGGGCAGGCGCCCACGCGCGCATCGGCCGTGACGGCGTCGCTGATGGCGTCGCCCAGCTCCTGCGTGTGCTTGAGCAGCTCGTCGAGCACGCCAGCCAGCAGCGCGCGCGAGTGCGCCACGACATGCTCTTCGGTATCCTCGCCGCGCTCCACACGGGTCATGTCGCCATCGAGCTCGCTGGTCATATCGGGGCTCGTGATGCGCGGGGCAAACTGCGTCAGTGCATCGATGATGGCGATGCCCAGCTGACTCGGCTCCACGGGATCGTTTTTGAGGTAGCGCACGGCGTACAGGCGCTCGATGATGCTCGCGCGTGTGGACTTGGTGCCCAGGCCGCGCTTTTCCATCTCCTGCACGAGCTTGCCCTGGCTGTAGCGCGCGGGCGGCTCGGTCTGCTTGGCCTCGAGTTTAATGTCGAACACGTCGACCGTATCGCCCTGCTCCAGCGGCGGCATCTGCTCATCGCGCTTGAGTCCATACGGATACGCCTCGCGGAAACCCGGGGTCACGAGCACATCGCCCGAAGCCACGAACGGCTCACCGTTCACGTCGAGCTCGAGCTTGGTGTTCTCGATGCTCGCGGGCCCCATGAGCGTTGCCAGAAAGCGGCGGGCGATGAGGTCGTAGAGCTTACGCTGGCCGCCGTCGAGCGTGGACGGATCGCCCTCGCCCGTGGGGTAGATAGGCGGGTGGTCGGTGGTCTCGACCTTGCCACGCGTGGGCTTCATGGGACCGGCGAGTACCTTTTTGCACACGGGTGCCAGCGCCGGGTTAATCTTTGCCAGGTCGCTCACCACGGCGCCCAGATCGAGCGTCGCGGGGTACACGGTATTGTCGACACGCGGGTAGCTGATGAGGCCCGCCATGTAAAGGGACTCGGCGATGCGCATGGTACGCGCAGGCGAGATACCCTCGGCTGCAGCGGCAGCCTGCAGCGAGGTGGTCGCAAACGGCGTGGGCGGCTGCTGCTTGCGCGAGCGCTTGGTCACCGCGGCGACGGTTGCCGTCGTAGCGCCGTCAACGTGACCGTACGCCGTCTCAGCAGCATCCTTGTCGGTAAAGCGTGCCGTCTTGTGCGCAATCTTAAAGCGGTCGTCCTCGGCAGCACCCTGAGCGGCACCCATGCCGCGAATCTGCCAATAGTCCTCGGGCACAAACGCCATGCGCTCGCGTTCGCGCTCGACCACCAGGGCAAGCGTCGGCGTCTGCACGCGGCCGGCGGAACGCACGTTGCCAAAGCCGCCAAACTTGGCGAGCGTCAGGTAGCGCGTGAGCACCGCACCCCAAATGAGGTCGATGTGCTGACGGCTCTCGCCGGCGTCGGCCAGGTTCTGGTCGAGCGAGACAAGGTTATCGAAGGCCTGCGTGATCTCGGCCTTGGTAAACGAAGAATACTGGGCGCGGGCGACCGGCAGGTCGGGCGCGACCTCGCGCACCTTGTTGAGGGCGTCCGAACCGATCAGCTCGCCCTCGCGATCAAAGTCCGTGGCGATGATGACGCTGTCGGACTTTTTGGCGAGGTTCTTAAGCGAGCGGATGAGTTCCTTCTCGGCCGGCAGCTTAATGACGGGTGCCCAGGTGAGATACGGCAGACTCTCGAGCTTCCAGCCCTTGATGGAGATGCCGTCGGCAAGAAACGGCTTGCGCTTGGTGTCGTAGGGCGGGCGTGCCAGACCATCGGGCATGTCGGCCGGCAGCATCTCGCCGTCCTCGGTAACCGAATACCAGCCCAGCTTTTTATCGAACAGCACGCTGTCGCAAAAATCGGGCGCAAGGATGTGACCGGCAAGGCCGATGGTCACGCACTCCTCGCCCTTCCACTCAAAACGGTAGATGGCGGTGTTGTACACCTTGTCCTTTTTGGGCTTACCCGTGGACAGCCGCTCGGCGATCTGACGCGCAGCGTCGTTTTTCTCGGCGATGATGAGCTTCAAAAGAGGCTCCTATCTCGTGTCTC
>UQPL01000193.1:0-2998 GCA_900542895.1 uncultured Collinsella sp.
GCGGACAACGGCTGCGGCGTGAGCGCGGCCGACCTGCCGCGCGTGTTCGAGAAGGGCTTTACCGGCGACAACGGCCGCACCACCAAGCGCGCAACGGGCATCGGTCTCTATCTGGTGGCGCGTCTGTGCTCCAAGATGGGCATCGACGTCACCGCAGCATCCGAGCCCGGCGAAGGCTTCGTCGTAACGTTTGCCTTCTCAACCAACAAGTTTCAATACTTCGAGTAACGCACACGACAGACGTCCGCCCAAACAAAACGTGCCGCCCCAAACGGGGCGGCACGCCATCTTTTATCAGCCAACTCGCTGAAGTACGGTGACGAAGGCGCAAGGCCGGGAGGGGTTATCAAAGCCGACATCCCGCAGCCGCGAAGCGGCGAGGACGTCGGCGTGATAACCCCGCAGGCCTTGCGCCGACGGGAAGGAACCTACTTCACGACCAGGATGTCGCAGTCCGTATTGCGCAGCAGGAACGTCGAAATCGAACCCAGCAGCGCATACTTGATCGAGGACAGGCCGCGTGCGCCGCAGAGCACCAGGTCGGGCTTAACCACGTCGAGCATCTCGTCCTTGAGTGTCTCGCGAATGCGGCCGGCGCGAATCATGACCTCGACCTCGGGAATATCGGGATTGGCCTTGGCCTCTTCGAGCTGCTTGGCGATGGAGTTCTTAAATGCCTCCTCTAGGCCGTTGACCAGATCGACCGGATAGGAACCGGCGCTCTCGAGCGCCGTGGAATCGATAACGTGGCCGATAATCAGCTTGGCGCCGTTGTTCGCGGCGACCTTGATGGCGCGTGCGAGCACAAAATCCTGCTGCTCAGTACCGTCGAGTGAAACAAATACCTTGGTGTAGCCCTCGTTCATGGTTTCCTCCTTGGTCTATCGCACGGGCGCGGGGCTCGTGCGTCGGGCGGGCGCGGGCGCGTTGGCCGCCGGACACTTTATCTTGTTGCAGTTATACCCAAGGATTTCGGTTTGACCGCTCGCAATTCTGTGAACGGACGAGTTTTTTGGTAAGGGTAGGCGCAGACGCGCCCGAACGGTTGATAATGGGACATCGCCCGCACCGTCCGCAGAACAATATCGGCGGGTGTCTAACGAGGGGGTCCCTTTGGATATCATCGAGCTTCTAAAATCTGCTTTCATGGGCCTGGTTGAGGGCATCACCGAATGGCTGCCTGTTTCGTCGACCGGTCACATGATCTTGGTGGACGAGTTCGTCAAGATGAACGTGAGCGAGACGTTCTGGAACATGTTCCTGGTCGTGATTCAGCTTGGCGCCATTTTGGCCGTCTGCGTGCTGTTTTTCCATGAGCTCAATCCGTTCTCGCCCAGCAAGGGCAAGGAGGGCCGTCGCGACACCTGGGTGCTGTGGGGCAAGATTGTGCTCGGCTGTATTCCCGCTGCGGCGATCGGCCTGCCGCTTAACGACTGGATGGAGGAGCATTTCTACAATGCTCCCGTCGTGGCGCTGGCGCTCATTGTGTACGGCGTGCTGTTTATCGTGATCGAGAACTGGCGCGCGAGCAAGCGCGAGGAAATGGCCGTTGCCGGTTCGTTTGGTTCGCGTGCTGTGGTGTCGGGCGGACGTCCCGCCGGTGCGCACTTTGCGGCGCCCGCCGCGGCTACCGCTGAGGATGAGGACGATGACGAGAATCTGGACTTTGGCTCCATCGCCACGCTCGAGGACCTGAGCTGGAAGACTGCACTGGGCATTGGCTGCTTCCAGATCCTCTCGCTGGTGCCGGGCACGTCGCGCTCCGGTTCCACCATCATCGGCGGCCTGCTTTTGGGCTGCACGCGTTCGGTGGCGTCCAAGTTTACGTTCTTCCTGGCCATCCCTGTCATGTTTGGCGCGAGTGCGCTCAAGCTGGTCAAGTACTTTATCAAGGGCGGCACGTTCGGCGCCAACGAGGTCGCTATCTTGGGCGTGGGCTGCGTTGTGGCCTTTGTGGTTTCGCTCATCGCCATCAAGTGGCTCATGGGCTTCGTCCGCCGTCACGACTTCAAGTGCTTTGGCGTTTACCGCATCATTCTGGGCATCGTGGTGCTTGCGTACTTCTTCGTCCTGGAGCCGATGCTCGGCCTGTAACTTGGTTGACGCTGCGCGGCGGCCAGAGAGACAACTTGTCATTCAAAGGGGGCGGCATGACCAAAAGGCCTATGCCGCCCCCTTTTCATACCAATTTGTTCGCCCTGGCCGCCGCTTGCTGCTGCTACCGTGACATCGGTGGCTCTGTGATTGGCGCAATGGGGTCAGGTTACTTTGCACCAGCTTGGTGCAGACAAATCTGACCTCATTGCGCCAAATCCGCTGGGGCGGGCCCGATGGTGGCGGACGGAGTCGTGGTGTGATTTGCGTCGGTGTCCGTGCGGCTCGGTATACTGGTACGGCTCAAACTATGGCGCTGCCCGCAGGCGCGCCGTCCGTCAGATGAGGAGTCGCCCATGACCCAGCCCCTGCCCTGGGAAAAGAACACTGCTGCGCCCGTGCCGCCCGCGCCGGAACCCGTGCCGCTCGATGCGTACACCACCCCTGCCGCGCCGGAGCCCGAGCTCGTCCCGCTCGACATCTACGACGCCCCGGCTCCGGCGCCCAAACCCGCCAAGCCGCTCGTCGATATCGATAGCCTCAATCCCGCCCAGCGCGAGGCGGTCCTGACCACCGAGGGCCCGTTGCTGGTGCTCGCCGGCGCCGGCTCGGGTAAGACCCGCGTCCTGACCTTCCGCATCGCTCATATGCTCGGCGACCTGGGCGTTAAGCCCTGGCAGGTCCTGGCCATCACGTTTACCAACAAGGCTGCGGCCGAGATGCGCGAGCGTCTGGCGGCGCTCATCCCCAACGGCACCCGCGGCATGTGGGTGTGCACCTTCCACGCCATGTGTGTGCGCATGCTGCGCGAGGACGCTGACCTGCTGGGCTACACCGGTCAGTTCACCATCTACGATGACGACGATTCCAAGCGCATGGTGCGCGATATTATGCAGGCGCTCGG
>UQPL01000194.1:0-2958 GCA_900542895.1 uncultured Collinsella sp.
GTCCTGACTCGCGCAGAGAGCACATTAAGTGCTCTCCGGCTCGTGCGGAACTCGCGATCGACTTCACATGCCGCCGCGCGACCGGGGCGAACGCGAGTCCCAAGGTTGTCAAAAAAGCGGTCGGCGCGCAGGTGCGCCGACCGCCGATATATGGGGTCTGATATTTTCTACCAGCTAGGGCCTCTTACTCGTCGAGGAGATCTTCTGGCATGTCGTTGCCGTCGCCTAGGTCGACTGGGGCCTCTTCGGTGTCGGCTGCGGCCTCGGTGCCTTCGCCTTCGGGCTTCTCTTTGGCGGCCGTCATGCGGGCTACGGCGCAGATGCGGTCGTTATCGTCGACGGTCATCATCTTGACGCCCTGGGTGGCGCGACCGGTTTGGCTGATCTCGTCGGTCTTGACGCGAATGACCGTCGCGCCCTCCGTCACGATGAACAGCTCATGCTGCGGGCCCACCGTCTTCATCGCTGCGAGGTTACCCTTGCGCTCGGTCATCTGGATGGTGTAGACACCCTGACCGCCGCGGTTCTGCTCCGGGTAATCCGAGACCGGCGTGCGTTTGCCGTAGCCGCGCTCGGTAATGACGAACAGGTCGCCGTTACCGTTGGTAATCTCCATACCAAGAACGCTCACGCCTTCCTTCATGCCAATACCGCGGACGCCGCTGGTATCGCGACCGGTAGCACGCACCTGGTCCTCGGGGAACATAATCGCCTTGCCCGCGGTGGTTGCCATGATAATCTTGTCACCCTCGCGCACGCGACGCACAGCGAGCAGCGCGTCGTCGTCACGCAGGTTGATAGCGATCAGGCCGTCGCGACGGCTGCGGTCATATGCGCTCATCACGGTCTTTTTGACCATGCCGCTCTTGGTGGCAAACATCAGGTACTCGTCGGCCGGGAACTCGCGGCAGCTGATGACGCTCGCGATCTTCTCGCCTTCCTCGAAGGGCAGCAGGTTGACGATCGCGGTACCGCGCGCCTGGCGCGTACCCACCGGCAGCTCGTGCACCTTCAGGCGATAGACCTTGCCCTTGCTCGAGAAGAACAGCACGTACTCGTGCGTGGACGCGATGAACATCTCATCGATAACGTCGTCCTCTTTGAGGTTGACGCCCGACACGCCCTTGCCACCGCGCTTCTGGGCACGGTAGGCAGCCACTGGGATACGCTTAACGTAGCCGGTGTGGGTGATGGTCACGACCATATCCTCGTCGGCGATGAGGTCCTCGACATCCAGGTCCTTCTCAACCTGGCTGATTTCGGTACGGCGCTTGTCGCCAAACTTCTTGGAGATCTCGCGCATCTCTTCCTTGATGACGCCCAGAATCTTCTCCTCGTGCGCCAGCAGGTCCTCGTAGTAGGCGATGGCGCGGCGCAGGCCGTCCAACTCTTCTTGGATCTTGTCGCGCTCCAGGCCGGTCAGGCGGCGCAGCTTCATCTCGAGGATGGCCGTGGTCTGCTCGGGCGTAAAGCCAAAGCGTTCGATCAGTCGGCTGCTGGCCTCGGAGTCGGTCTGCGAGGAGCGGATGATGCTGATGACCTCGTCGATATGGTCAAGGGCCATCAGGTAGCCCTCGAGGATATGCGCGCGGGCCTGGGCCTTCTTAAGGTCAAAGCGGGTGCGGCGGGTGACGACGTCGACCTGGTGGTCGATGTAGTGCTGCAGCATCTCGCGCAGGCTCAGGCATTTGGGAACGCCGTTGACGAGTGCCAGGTTGTTGGCGCCAAAGGTCGTCTGCAGCGAGGTGTACTTATACAGGTTGTTGAGCACGACCTGCGGAATGACGCCCTTCTTGAGCTCGATGACCAGACGGATGCCCTTCTGGTTGGACTCATCGCGCATATCCGAGATGCCCTCAATGCGCTTGTCGTTGACGAGTTGGGCGATCTTCTCCTGCAGGGTGCCCTTGTTGACCATGTAGGGAATCTCGGTAAAGACCAGGCGGCTGCGGCCGGTCTTGGTGGACTCCACATGTGCCTTGGCACGCACGGTAATGGAGCCGCGGCCGGTCTCGTAGCTCTGCTTAATGCCGGCGCTGCCCATGATGATGGCGCCGGTGGGGAAGTCCGGACCGGGCATGATCTGCATGAGCTCGTCGACGGTGGCGTCGGGGTTGTCGATCAGGTAGCAGGTGGCCTCGATCGCCTCGGTGAGGTTATGCGGGGCGATGTTGGTGGCCATGCCGACGGCGATGCCCTGGCTGCCGTTGACCAGCAGGTTGGGGAAGCGCGCAGGCAGTGCCACGGGCTCGGCGAGCGATTCGTCGTAGTTGGGCTGCCAGTCGACGGTATCCTTCTGCAAGTCACGCAGCAGTTCCATGGCGGGCTTGGCCAGGCGGCTCTCGGTGTAACGCATGGCCGCCGCGCCGTCGCCATCGATGTTGCCGAAGTTGCCGTGACCGTCGATGAGCGGCGTGCGCATGGAGAACCACTGCGCCAGGCGGACCATGGCCTCGTAGACTGCAGAGTCACCGTGCGGGTGGTACTTACCGATAACTTCGCCGACCGTCCAGGCCGACTTTTTGTGTGGGCGGTTGGGGTAGATGCCGCTCTCGTTCATCGCGTACAGGATGCGGCGGTGTACCGGCTTTAAGCCGTCGCGCACGTCCGGCAGGGCACGCGCTGTGATAACCGACATCGAATACTCGATGAACGACTGCTTCATCTCGCGACCGAACTCCGAAATCTGGAGCTGGCCGCCGTTGATGTCCTCGCCGGCCGAGGCGCCACGATCGACTTCGCCAAAGCTCTCCTCGAGCTCACCGTCGTCGTCCTCTTCCTCATCATCATCGGCATCGGGGTTATAGGCGTCCGGATCGCCGTCCTCGCCCTGCTCAGCACGGGCAAGCAGGCGCTTCAGATCATCGGGCATACCGGCATCGCCGGCCTCGCCCATACCCTCGTTGTTGTTGATATCGTCTGCCACGTTACCTCCTCTTAAGCGTCAAGGAATCGTGC
>UQPL01000195.1:0-2948 GCA_900542895.1 uncultured Collinsella sp.
CGATGGGCAGGCGGCGCACGATATAGCAGTGGTGCACCTTCTGGTTGCGTGCGAAATCCTCGGGGATGGTCTGCGCCGTAATGTCCTCCAGTACGACGCCCGCGCGCGCGAGCTTGCGCGTCTCGGGACGGAAACCGCGCAGGTTGCAGCTAAAGATGGCGTGGCCACCCTGTGCGAGCAGGCGCGATACGCCGGCCAAAAGCTCAACATGGTCGCGCTGGACATCCCAGGTGCGGCGGCCCATCTTGGACGAGTTGGAAAACGTTGGCGGATCGACAAAAATCAGGTCCCAGCGGTTGCGCGTCTGGCGCTGATCGCGAATCCAGGCGAGTACGTCGTCGCGCACAAAATGATGCTGCGGACCCACAAAGCCGTTCTGGCGCATGTTGCGCTCGGCCCAGTCCAGGTAGGTGTTGGAGAGGTCGACCGTCACGGTCTCCTCGACACCTCCGTCTGCCGCATAGCAGGTGGCGGTACCGGTGTAGGCGAACAGGTTGAGGAAGCGGCGCGCCTGCTTGGCGTGCTCGCGCACCAGGTTGCGGGTGACGCGGTGGTCCAGGAAGATGCCCACATCCAAATAGTCGTCGAAGTTGACGGCAAAGGTGAGTCCACCCTCCTCGATGAGCGGCAGGCGACGGCGCGCGATGTTGGCGCGCTCGCCCGAGCCGCCCTTGCCGGCGCCCTGCTTACCGTACTGCGAGCCGCCGCGCGAACGCATGCGGGCCTTGGCGTGCACGTGCTCGGCCGGAACATCCAGGATGCGCGGCGCGATGGCCAAGATGTCGAGCATGCGGGCCTGGGCCAGTGCGGGGTCGATGGTCTTGGGCGCGGCGTATTCGGCGATGACGAGCCAGCGGCCCGGCGTCTGCGGGCAGCCCTCGTACAGGTCGATGGCGGCGGAGTAGTCGGGCAGGTCGGCATCGTAGACGCGGTAGCAACTCACGCCCTCGCGCTTGGCCCACTTGCGGCGCAGACGGGCATTCTTGCGCAGGCGGTTGGCGAACTGCTCGGACTCGGGGATGAGCACGGGCAGCGGCTTGCCGTCACCCAGGTCGAGCGTGGCGGCAGGTTCGGGCATGAGGGTGTCGGCGGCTTCGTCTTGGGCATCTGCGGTCTGCTCCTCGGCATCTGCGCTGGTCGCAGCTTCAAATGCTGCGGCGGCGTGGTCGAGCGAGGGCCAAACCTCAATAGCCGCCTCCTCGTTATTGGGCATGACGGCGATGGAGCGCGCGGGCTCGGCATGGAGCGCGCGGGCCATAAGGCCATCGCGGGTGAGCGCGGCGACCGGCGCCGCGGCAAGCTCGGGCGCGCGGCGCAGCTCGCCGACCAGCGTCATGGCGTCGTGCATGAGCGAAAGCAGGGTCTCGGTGGTGTCTGCGACCACGGCGGCACCGGCGACGGCGCCCGCATGGTCCAGCACGGTGACGGGCTTGGCGGCGCAAAAGTCGACAAAACGCTTATAGCCGGCGCACTTGACCATGCGCTCGGCAGTCTTGCGGGCGGCGGGGCCGATATCTACGGCCACGATGCGCGCCTGTCGCTCGCGCGCTGCCGCCTCGCGCTCGCGCGCCTCGGCAAGCAGCTGCTCCCACAGGGCGGCATCGTGCAGCTGCCAGCCCTCAAAGCCCCAGCGCTCGCGTGCGGCGCCCGGGGCGCGGTCGGTCAGAATGTTCACGGCTTCCAGCAACAGGCCGCCGCCGGCGCACGAGGCATCGATTAGCGTGGGAAGGGCTTCGTTCTCGTAATCGTCGGCCGTCAACTCGCGCTCGCACAGTGCGGTCCAGCCGACCTGCGCCAGCACCAGGGCGGCGTAGTCGGGGCGCAGCACGTGCGCGCCCTCGCCGGCGCGGGTCGCTGCGGGCGGCAGGCGTTTGAACAGCGGGTCGCCCGAAAGGTCCAGGCTGATGCTCGCGAGGCGCTGACGCAGCGAAAGCAGCAGGTGAACATCGGGATCGGCGGCATCGACGTCGGCACGACGGCCCGTGGTCTCGGCCAAGCGGTCGCATAATGCGTCCTTGGCGCGCAGGGCCGAGAAGCGCGTGTTGCGCAGCTGCTCGGTCACGCCGCGGGCGGTGATGGCAATGGTGGCGCCGGGGCGGATGATGTCCTCCCAGGCGATGTCGTAAACGCTATCGTACAGCTCGTCGGCATCCTGCGCCTCAAAGCGCCCGAGCACCGCAAACACGCGGCTCGCTAGGCGCGACCACAGACAGGCGCGGTAGCCTTCTTCGAGCTCGCCCTCAAACGTGGCGCGGCCCTTCAGCCGGCGAACATGCGAAAGCCCGAGGCGTTTAAGCTCATCGGCGAGTGCGGACTCAAAGCCTTCGGGGCAGCTTGCGTAAAATTCCATGGGTGACCTCTCTGGTTGCGTCGCTCCATTATATGATGGATGCTTCGTTTGCCCTTATCCTCGAAAGGAACCCATATGATTGATGCGTGTCCCGAACCCGCTGTGCTCTTTTTTGACGTGGACGGCACGCTGACGTCGTTCGATCCCGACAACATGACCGACAAGGACTTTTCGGCGGTTCGCCCCTCGCAGGCGGTCGTCGAGGCGTTTCATCGTCTGCGCGACGCGGGACACAAGGCGTTTATCTGCACGGGTCGCCCCCTGTGGCTCATCGCCGATAGCTTGCGTGCGCTCGACCCCGCGGGCGTCGTTGCCATGGCGGGCGCCACGCTCGAGGTCGAGGGCCGCGTGGTGTATGAGGACTGCTTTGACGAAGACATTGTTGAGGAGCTTGCACGCCGTATGGCCGCGGCAGGGATTGAAGCCTTTTTCGAGACCAACGTGGCTACTTTTGCCCTGGAACCCGCGGGTGTTGAGCAGTCGTCTCTGATCGGCACTTCTGTGGTGCACAGCACCGAGGAAATGCGCGTCGACGGCCGTTTACGCGTGGGCAAGGTAGGCATCGTCGCGAGCGACCTGGCTCGCGTAGCCAACGATG
>UQPL01000196.1:0-2931 GCA_900542895.1 uncultured Collinsella sp.
CGCGTGCTCTACCATTGAGCTACCGAGGAATAGGTGCGTGCTCTCAAGCAACGAAATTTATTATACGGACGAATCAGCTTAGGGCAAGAACTTTTTTAAGAATTTTTCCGACCTAGTCATTGGGGACGTTCTTAAACGACTAGTCATTCAAGAACGTCCCCAATGACTACATGAAAGCGCCCCCAAGCGGATGTGCTTGAGGGCGCTTCTTGCTCGCGAGGTTAAGACTCGATGTAGTCCTTGAGCTTGCTCGAGCGGCTCGGGTGGCGGAGCTTGGCCAGGGTCTTGGACTCGATCTGGCGGATGCGCTCGCGCGTGACGCCAAACTCACGACCGACTTCCTCGAGCGTGCGGGGATGTCCGTCGACAAGGCCAAAGCGCAGTTCGATAACCTTGCGCTCACGATCGGCAAGCGAATCGAGCACCTGGGTGAGCTGCTCCTGCAGCATAGAGAAGCTGGCCGCATCGGGCGGAACGATAGCCTGGGAGTCCTCGATGAAGTCGCCCAGCTGGGAATCCTCTTCCTCGCCGATGGGGGTCTCGAGCGACACGGGCTCCTGCGAGATCTTCTGGATCTCGCGGACGCGGTCGGCGCTCATATCCATCTCGGCACCGATCTCTTCGGGGGTCGGGTCGCGGCCCAGGTCCTGAAGGAGCTGACGCTGCACGCGGACGAGTTTGTTGATAGTCTCGACCATGTGCACGGGAATACGGATGGTACGGGCCTGGTCGGCGATAGCGCGCGTAATGGCCTGACGGATCCACCACGTGGCGTACGTGGAGAACTTAAAGCCCTTCTGGTAGTCGAACTTCTCGACGGCGCGGATCAGACCGAGGTTGCCCTCCTGAATCAGGTCCAGGAACAGCATGCCGCGACCGACATAGCGCTTGGCGATGGAGACGACCAGACGAAGGTTTGCGCTGATGAGCGCCTGCTTGGCTTCGAGGCCCACGTTCTCAATGCGCGTAAGACGACGCATCTCGGCACGCGTGAGTTCGAGCTCACCAGCATCGGCAGCCTCGAGCTTCTCGGTAGCCTCGAGACCGGCCTCGATCTTCATAGCCAGATCGACCTCTTCGGAGGCGGTCAACAGGTCGACCTTGCCGATCTCCTTGAGGTACATACGGACCGGGTCGCCGGTCAGCATCACCGTGGAGGCATCGATGCCACGCACGCGGGAGCGTGAACGGGACGTGCGCACGGTGCGCTTCTTCTTGTTCTTGGAAGAACCCATCTCAGCGTCGGCCTGACGGGCCATCTTGAGCTCGTGATCGTCGAGCGAGCCGGAATCGTGCTCGTCGTCGTCATCGAAATCGTCGGTATCGGTATCGGTATCGGTATCGGTATCGGTATCGTCATCGTCGACACCCATGGGGGCGTCGTCGTTACCGCTCGCGGAGATAATCTGGATGCCGCTGTTGCGCAGCGCGGAATACACCGCGGTGAGCTGCTCGTCAGAAACATCGATATCCTTCAGGGCGACCTGAATCTCGTCCTCGGTTACCGAAGTCCTGTTTGAGCCGTTGCCCATGAGCTTTGCAACGTAGGATTCCAGCCCAGTACCCGTGCTCTCAGTCTTTTTTGGCACAGATTCTCCCTTCATAGTCCACAGGACTCAATACTTTAGCACACACATTGACGTCTATACCCAAAAAGAGGGCTGGATATAGGCGAGAATACGCTGGTTGACCACAACATCTAGGCTTGTTCGGTGCCTGCGGCCTCCAGGCCGATCAAACGGAAAGGGTCCGCCACGCCGCCGATCGACTTTTGCAGTTCGCGTTGACGCTGCGAATCCTGCGCGGCCTGCACGGTCAGCGCGCGACGGGCCTCATCATCGAGTGAACGGTCCTGGCGCAGCTTGGCCTGTGCGGCACGCATGCGACGCTTGATGGTGTAGAGCTCAAGCGTATCAAGCATAAACACGATGTTCGTCTCGGTGGGGTGCTTGCTCGTCGCGGAGATGCGCCCGGCACTCACAAGCGTTGCCGCATCGGGACACACTGAGCGCGCCGCATCCATGCAGGCTGCAGGATCGGTTCCCGGCGGCGTTGCCAGAACGGCCCATGCAATGGACTCGTGACGCGGGTCAACCCACTCGATGGAGCAGATGCGGTCGGCATACGTGCGGAACAGGTCGGGGTAGCTCGTGAGCATCGTCAACAGCTCGCGCTCCCCTGCCAAGGACTTGCGTTCAAGATCGGTAAGAACCATCGGCGCCGCCGCAGCCGGTGCGCCCGAACCGTCAGCCACAGGCACAGCGCCCATACCATCAGGCACATCGATCGGCGGCAGGTCGTCGACGACCTCCACGGGCGCGGCGCCGTAGGCATCGAGCGGGACGTAGTCGTACGGCTCTTCTTCGACCGGCGCGGACACCGGCGGCGTCGCGCCCGATGCCCAAGCACCGCGACCGGCATCGCGAGAACCCGACGCCCGACCGCCCGCGCTACCGGACCGCTCAGTCTGTGCCCGCTGGCGCTCATAGTTCTGCTCACGACGTCGTTCCGCATCCTCGCGCTTGGCGACATCGCGAAACACACGACCCGAGCTCGCGCGCACCGTCTCCAGATCCAAACCCAGTAGATCGGCAATCTGAATAAAGTACGTATCGATCATGTAGCTATCGCGCAGCGGATAGATGAGCGTGAGAGCGTCCTCCAGCGCCTTGGCGCGACCGCCCGGCGTGGTGATATCGCTCGACTCCTGCAGCGAACGGTAGACAAAGTCCATAAGCGGCTCGGCAGCGTCGATGCGCGTCTGCAGTTCCTGTCCACCATGCGCCGTGATAAACTCCATTGGATCGTTGCCGTCGGGCAGCACCACGCAGCGCAGGTCCATCGAATCCTGCTCGATAAACTGAATCGCACGGCGAGCGGCCTTCTGGCCCGCGGCGTCTCCGTCAAACATATAGACGATGCGCTTGGCAA
>UQPL01000197.1:0-2888 GCA_900542895.1 uncultured Collinsella sp.
TCCCCTGGAGCCGCGTGCCCGAGCGCAAGGTGACCATCGAGGACATCAAGTACGTGCTTTCGAGCCACTACCAGGGCACGGAGTACGATTGCTACGGTAGCAAGGGCACGCCCGCTACGCGTGGCGCATATCGCCCCATCGGCATCAACCGCAACAGCCAGCTCGCCGTGCTGCAGCTGCGCCCCTATGCGCAGCCGGCGTATCGCGCCGTGCAGTGGATGGCCTTTGGTTCCAACTCGTTTAACGCGCTGGTTCCGCTGTACGCCAACGTCGAGACCATGCCCGAGTACTATGCCGACACGCAGGCTCGCGTGACGTCCGAAAACTTCTACTGGGCCAACCGCCTGATCGGCGCCCTGGCTGACGTCCGTTTCCATGAGTGCGGCCGCGCTGTGGAGGACTACCAGGAGAAGGTCGGTGGCATGGGCCACAAGCAGATCCATGACGTCGATGCTGCCGTAGCCGCTCTGCCCGAGGCCGAGGTGCCTGCCGAACTTGCACGCGCCAACGAGGAGTTTGCCGAGCGTGTTCGCGTAGAGACCGATGCCCTGCTGGGCAAGGTGCTCTACACCACGAGCTGCGCCATGAAGAACTCTTTTGCGATGAACGACAACGTGAGGTAAGGGTTTCCCGTCGATCGAATAGCGCTAAAACGCTTTGTCGCTTTCGCTCAATCTTGGGTACAAGAACGCCAATGCAGTTGTTTGTGATTGGAGACAACCATGGTTATGAAACTCGATCAGCTTGTTAACGGCGCCATTAACGTGGGCTTTGGCGCTGCCGCCGCTGCTGTCGAAGGCGGCAAGAAGGTCCTCGACGACCTTAACACCAAGGGCGAGCAGGTCCGCAAGGACACCGCCACCCCCGATATCGCCCGCAGCGTGTCCGACATGTTCGAGCAGGCCGGCGGTACCATCTCCGACCTGACCGAGCGCTTGGGCATGCAGGGCGAGACCGCGGCCCAGCGCGTGCTCGACGAGCTCATTCTTGCTCGCGTCCGCGTTATGACCGCCCCCGAGCGCACGGCCTTCCTGGCCCATGTGCGCGACATCGTCGATTCGGTCGAGGACAACGTGACTTCGGTGCCCGTTGAGTCCGTTGAGCCCGACGATGCGAAGGATACCGAAGAGGCCGAGTAGCAGCGCAGATGGCAGATTCCACCACCGATTACAACAATCTAGATCCCTTGGGTGACGAGGCGGCGGTTGTCGATGAGGTCGATGCCGTCGTCTCGGGCGCTCGCAAGAAGCCGCGCGCTGTCGATATGGTCCCCGAGGAGCCCGACGCGATGGCGCCGGACGAGGAATACCAGCTCACGCCGGCGGGTCGTCGCGAACGCATCGGGCAGATTGTTCGCCTGGTCAAAAAGTACCGCGTGTGGGATAACCTCACGCCGGTTCGTTTGCGCCGCCTGCTCGAGGAACTCGGCCCCATGTTCGTCAAGATGGGGCAGATTCTGGCCAACCGGTCCGAGATTCTGCCGCAACGCTTTTGCGACGAGCTGCGTCGTCTGCGCTCCGACGTGGAGCCTGTACCGTACGAGGTCGTACTCAGTTGTCTGGAAGAAGAATACGGCCTGCGCCTGGGGGAGATGTTCGATGCGATCGACCCCAATCCGCTTGGTAGCGCATCGCTCGCGCAGGTGCACCGCGCTCGTCTGGTGACGGGTGAGGACGTGGCCGTCAAGGTGCAGCGCCCCGGTGCGCAGCAGGTTATGGCACAGGACATCGATATCATCCGCTCGGTGGTGCGTATCGTTTCCAAGTTCGTCAACACCGATCAATTCGTTGACCTGCACGGCGTAGTCGAGGAGTTGTGGACCTCGTTTCGCGAGGAGACCAACTTTTTGGCCGAGGCCAAAAACCTCAACGACTTCTACGAGTTCCATAAGAGCGTTCATGGCGTGACGTGCCCTAAATCCTATCTGGACCTGTGCACCGAGCACGTGGTGGTTATGGACTACGTCGACGGCATTTCGATCGCCGATCCTGAACGCTTGGTGGCCGAGGGCTATGACTTGGAAAAGATCGGTGCCGCGATTGTCGAGGACTACTCGACGCAGGTGCTCGACGACGGCTTTTTCCATGCCGACCCGCATGCGGGAAACATCATTCTCAAGGACGGCATCGTTTACTTTATCGACTTGGGCATGGTCGGGCGTATGTCGAGTCACGACCGCGGTATCGTCAAGGACATGATTTTCGCCGTGGCCGAGGGTGACGTGCCCAAGCTCAAGGATTCGCTCATGCGCTTCGCCGTGACGCGTGGCGATTCGGCCGAGCTCGATCATTCAGCGTTTTTGTCCGACCTTGACTTTATCGTGGCTGACTTTGCGGGCCTTGACCTGAAGGATCTGGATATCGGCGAGTTTTTGACCTCGCTGTTAAACCTCGCGCGTAAGAATGATGTTGAGCTGCCGAGCGTGGTGACGATGTTCGCGCGCGGCATGGTGACGCTCGAGGGTTTGTTGACCGAGTACATGCCCAACGTCAACATGATCCAGATCATCCAAACGCACATTAAAAACGAGAAAAGCACCTATGCGCGCGTGCGTGATATGGGACGCGATCTTGCCGCGAGCAGCTATCGCGCGGCAAAAGGCTCGCTCGAGGCGGCCGAGTATCTGGGCTTGGCTTCGCGCATGCTTACGCGCGGCCAGCTTAAGGTAAACACGCAGATCATGAGCAGCGATAAGGCGCTGCGACAGCTAGGTGGGATTATCGACCGCATGTCGATGGCAATTGTGATCGCCGGTCTGTTTATCGGTTCGTCGGTGGTGTACTACGCGCGCATCGAGCCGGTTGTGTTTGGTATCCCGGTCATTGGCTTTATGGGCTACGTGAGCGCGCTGGTGCTGGCGCTTATGCTGGGCCGCAATATCTGGCTCA
>UQPL01000198.1:0-2875 GCA_900542895.1 uncultured Collinsella sp.
CCGGCGGGGACGTCCTCGACGCACACGGCACCGGCAGCCACGACGGCGCCCTTGCCCACGCGCACGCCCTCCAGGACCACGGCGTTGGCGCCAATCATGACATCATCCTCGATGATGACGGGCGTGGCACTCGCGGGCTCAACGACGCCTGCCAGTACGGTGCCGGCGCCGATGTGGCAGTTCCTGCCCACGGTTGCGCGGCCGCCCAGGACGGCGCCCATGTCGATCATAGAGCCCTCGCCGATAACGGAGCCGATGTTGATGATGGCACCCATCATGATGACGGCGCGGTCGCCGATCTCGACGCGGTCGCGGATGATCGCGCCCGGCTCGATGCGGGCGTTGATGCCCTTAAGGTCGAGCATGGGGACGGCGGAGTTGCGGCAGTCATTCTCGACGTCGTAGTAGTCGATGGAGTCGGCATTGGCATCGAGGATGGCCTTGAGCTCATCCCAGTCGCCAAAGACGGTCTTGCCGCGACGGCCGCCGTAGACATGTGCGTCGCCCCAGGCAACCTTCATGCCGGGCTTTTCGCGCACGTATAGCTTGACAGGTGTCTTTTTGGGCGCGGTGGCGATGTAGTTGATAATCTCCTGGGCATTCATCTCGGCTGCGTCGCTCATTTGCTATCTCTCCTTTGGGTGGATTCGGTTGATACCTGGTTAGGCAAACATGACCTGGTCGAACGTATAGAAGCCGGGTTCGCGGGTGACGAGCTTCTGCGCGGCTGCCAAGGCGCCGTTGACAAAGATCTGACGGCTCGTGGCGCGGTGGGTGAGCGTGACCTCCTCGTCCTGGCCAAAGAAACTCACCTCGTGCACGCCGGCGACGGTGCCGCCGCGCAGCGAGTGCATACCGATCTCCTTGGGGTCACGCGCGCCGCACATGCCCTCGCGACCGTAGACAGGATGATAACCAGCCTCGGGCTCGGCCTCGACCACGGCGTCGAGTAGCAGCTTGGCGGTGCCGCTGGGGGCATCGACCTTTTGGTTATGGTGTGTCTCGACGATTTCGCAGTCAAAGCCGGGCAGTTCGCTGGTGGCCTGTGCTACCAGATGACGCAGGGCTGCGATGCCGATAGAGTAGTTGCCCGAGTGCATGACACGGGCATTCTGGCCCAGCTCGCGCAGGCGGTCCATCTGCTCAGGCGAATAGCCCGTGGTGCCGGAAACGAGTGCGGCGCCCGTGCGCTCGACATAGGCGACAACGGCATCGAAGGTTACGACGTTCGAGAAGTCGATGATGACGTCGGCTGCCGGGGCGCCCTCGAGCTCGGACAGATCAAAACCGATCTGGGCGACGATATCAAAAACGGGCTGACCGGCGGCGTCGACAACGCCCTCGGCGGTGGTGCGGATGAGCGAGCCCATGCGGCCCGTTCCCATAATGACAGTCTTAATCAAGCAGACCAGCTCCCTTCAGAGCATCGGTAAGTGCAGCGCGCGTGTCGTCTGCCATGGGGCATAGAGGCATGCGGTAGTTTGCCTCGATCATACCCATCTGAGCGAGCGCTTCCTTGACGGGGATGGGGTTGACCTCGCTAAAGAGGGCATTGATGAGCGGCTGGCCGGCAATCTGGATATCGCGGGCGCGCGCCACGTCACCGTCCAGGTAGGCGCGGCACATGTCGTGCACGAGCTGCGGCTGAATGTCGGCCCACACGCTGATGGTGCCCGAGGCGCCCAGGCTCATGAGCGGCACGGTGAGCGCATCCTCGCCCGAGTACATGCGGAAGTCGTCGGACAGCAGGTGGGCGATCTTGGCCGCGTAGGCGACGTTGCCCGAGGCTTCCTTGATGCCCATGATGTTGGGGTGCGCGGCCAAGCGCTCCACATTGCGCTCGCTGATGCCGCAGCCGCAGCGGCCGGGGATGTTGTACAGGATGCAGGGGATGTCCACGGCATCGGCGACGGTCTTAAAGTGCTGGTAGATACCCTCTTCGTTAGACTTGTTGTAGTAGGGGGTAATGAGCAGCAGGCCGTCGGCGCCCAGGCCTTGGTAGGTGAGCGACTTGGTGAGCATGGTCTGCGTGGAGTTAGAGCCCGAGCCTGCAATGACGGGGACACGTCCTGCAACCTGCTTGACCACGGCGGCGACGACGGAGTTGTCCTCGTCATCGGTCATCGTGGCACTCTCGCCGGTGGTGCCCAGAGTGAGGATGGCGTCGGTGCCATTTTGCAGGTGGAAATCGATAAGGCGCTCGAGCGCGTCAAAGTCGACGCTGCCGTCCTTTTTAAACGGCGTGACGAGGGCGACGATTGAGCCCTCGAGATTGCGGATGTCCATGTTCTTCTCCTTCGCGTCCGCGATCTGGATGCGTTTGTTCCATTGGGCGGCGACTGCCAGGCGCTCGTCTTGGGCGCGACGGCGGGCACTTTCGGCGCGCGACTTGGCCAGCAGCTCTCGGCCGCTCGGTAGCACGTCGAGCGTGGCAAAGTAGTCGCCCGGGCGCTCGGCGCGACGAATGAGGTCGGCCGAGCCATCGGGGCGCAGCAGCACCTCGGCGGAGCGCAGGCGGCCGTTGTAGTTGTAGCCCATGGAGTAGCCATGCGCGCCGGTATCGTGGATCACGAGCACATCACCCATGTCGATCTGCGGCAGCTCGCGGTCGATGGCGAACTTATCGTTGTTCTCGCACAGATTGCCCGTAATGTCGTACGTGTTCGTGACCGGTGCTGCGGTCTTGTCAGGGCCACCCGGCTGTCCCATCACCGTAATGTGGTGGTAGGCACCATACATAGCGGGACGAATGAGGTCGACGGCGCTTGCGTCCACGCCGATATAGTCCTTGTAGATCTGCTTTTCGTGGATGGCCTTGGTGACCAGGCATCCGTAGGGCTGTCTCTTATACACATCTCCGAGCCCACGAGACATG
>UQPL01000199.1:0-2873 GCA_900542895.1 uncultured Collinsella sp.
TTAGCTCAGCTGGGAGAGCGCGGGCTTTGCAAGCCTGAGGTCAGGGGTTCGATCCCCCTAACCTCCACCATGATGGACCTGTAGCTCAGTTGGTTAGAGCGTCCGGCTGATAACCGGGAGGTCACAAGTTCGAATCTTGTCAGGTCCACCATCAAAACTGTGAAGAGCCCTGGGGCATTGCCTCGGGGCTTTTTTCTTGTCTGCGATAAATCTCATTTTGGTTTTGTGTGCTGTGCGAAAGTTTGGGTAGTATAGCTATTCAATGCGGCGGACTGCCGCGTGTTAACCGCTACGTACCGGAGGTGTTCCATGGTTCGTGTCGACATAGAGACCATCGTCATGGCCGCCGGTCCCGTGCCATCGCTTATCGTGCTTCGCGAGCGCTGCGGCAAGTCGGATTCGACGGCGCCCCTGCGTTCGCTTTCCATTCAGACCGGCTCGTTTGAGGCCGCGGCCATTAGCCGTGGTATCGATAGCGGTCGCGCCGAGCGCCCGATAACGCATGACCTGCTGCTTGACACCGTCGATGCCCTGGGCGCCAAGCTCGAGCGCATCGAGATCGTTCGTGCCGAGCCGCCGGTGTTCTATGCGACGATTGTCGTGCTGGTCGATGGTGACGAGCGCAAGATTGACGCCCGCCCCAGTGACGCCATTGCCCTTGCCGTGCGCAGTAATGCCCCCATGTTCGTGGAGGACGACATCATGAATCGCCTGGGTACCGTTTCTGCCCATGCCGAGGAAGTTGACGACGAGCAGGAGTTCGAGAAGTTCGACGAGTTCGTCCATACGCTCTCCCCCGATGATTTCTAAATGTCTGGCACGCGAGCGGAGAGGTCGCTGATGGGTACCCGCGTATCGGCTGAAGCGGCCGCCATCGCGCGTGAAGCCCAGATGCGCTCGGAGGCATCCGAGGCGGCTCGCATCGCCTATGTGACGCAGGCCCGCACGCTTCGCGAGCGCCGCGTCTCCTATATTAAGATGGTTATCATCTCCGCCCTTGTCGCGGTAATCTGTTCTCGTCTTCGTGGTACAGTTGGTGCGCTTGGGTTTTCGATTTCAACAGGCTTGGTAATCTGGGGTGTGGTCGATGCGGTAATGCTGACCAACCAGATCAAGGCACTCGACAAGCGCGCGATGGATATGACGCGCGCCCGCGACGCTGCCGCCAAGATCGCTGCCGAGGCACAAGAACTGTAACGACGCCGGATTCGATGGGAAGGTCTAAAGATGGCACAGGATATGCAGGACGCCGGTAACGTCTCCGCCGAGCTCGACGCCATGGTGTGTGACCTGATCGGCGCGTTCTTGGACGACCTTGCCGCCGGCGAGAATCCGGGCGTAGTTGTGGCGATCGAGGACGCTGCTTCCAACCGCTATCTGGCGGCACTCGACGAGGACGGCGAAGAGGCGTGCCTCGAGGCCGCCACCAACTTTATCTCCGAGCACAAGATGGGCCTTAAGGACGAGGGCCTTGGCCGTATCGCCCGCTATGCCATCGGCTACACCGGCTGCGTCGAGATTGACGGCGGCTATCACGACGCTCTACTCGTGAGCTTCTTTGAAACGACGCTCGAGAGCGGCTTTTCAGCGTATGTGCTGTATGAGGGCATGGGTGCCGGCGATGGTTTTATGTGGAGCGACCCTGAACCTGCAGGTGAGGAAACCCCTCTCATCTAAAATCGCTAAAATAAACGAGTTTTCGGTAAAAGGCTCAATATTCCCGCTGAGCGTTGTATCGCTGGGCGGGCCGCATACGCGTGCCGTTTGTATATGGATAGAAGATAGGGGAACTACATGCGCGTAGACAATCTGAGGAACATCGCCATCATCGCCCACGTCGACCACGGCAAGACGACGATGGTCGATAAGCTCCTGCGTGCCACGGATGCCTTCCGTGCCAACCAGCAGGTCGAGGACCGCGTCCTGGACTCTAACGACCAGGAGCGCGAGCGCGGCATCACGATTCTCGCCAAGAACATCTCTATCGAGTACAAGGACGTCAAAATCAACGTCATCGACACCCCGGGCCACGCCGACTTTGGCGGCGAGGTCGAGCGCGTGCTGCGTATGGCCGACGGCGCCCTGCTGCTGGTCGACGCCTTTGAGGGCCCCATGCCCCAGACCCGCTTCGTGCTGCGTCACGCTATCGACACCGGCCTCAAGATCATGATCGTCATCAACAAGATCGATCGTCCGGGCGCTAACCCCGAGAAGGCCTACAACGACTGCCTCGACCTCATGGCCGACCTGGGCGCTACCGACGACCAGCTTGAGTTCGCCATGGAGCACGTGGTCTACGCCAGCGCTATGAATGGCTTTGCCCGCCTCGATCCCAACGACGACAACATGGACATGTATCCGCTGCTCGATATGATCATCGACGACATGCCCGCACCCGAGGTTGACGAGAATGCCCCGCTGGCCATGCAATGCGTGACCATCGACCACTCCAACTTTGTCGGCCGCATCGGTATCGGTCGCGTGTACTCCGGCACCATCCACCAGGGCGATCAGATCCTGGTTGTGAAGAACGACGGCTCCAGCGCCACCGCTACCGTCAAGCAGCTCTTTACCTTCGACTACCTGGGCCGCACCGAGTGCCAGGAAGTCGGCGCCGGCGATATCGCCGCCGTCGTGGGCATTGACCGCACCGATATCGGCGATGTCTACACCGACCCTGAGAACCCCGTCGAGCTCGAGCCCATCGAGATCGATCCGCCGACCCTGTCCATCGTCTTTGAGGCTTCGACCTCCCCGCTCGTCGGCCGTGACGGCGACATCGTGGGTGCCCGTCAGCTTAAGGAACGCCTGTTCAACGAGGCCGAGAACAACGTGACCATGAAGATCGAGGAGCTCGAGGACAAGAGCGGCGT
>UQPL01000200.1:0-2843 GCA_900542895.1 uncultured Collinsella sp.
TATAAGAGACAGAGTGCCAGGCGGTCGGCCATATAGTCGAGAGCACCCTTGGAGGTCACGGCTTCGATACGGCGGACATTGGAGCCCGTGGAGGACTCGGAAATGATCTTGAACAGGCCAATCTCGGCGGTATTGGCGGCATGGGTGCCACCACAGAGCTCGCGGGAGAACGGCTGGTCCTCGGCGCCCACGGAGACGACGCGGACGACATCGCCGTACTTCTCTCCAAACAGAGCGACAGCGCCGGCAGCCTTAGCCTCGTCGATGCCCATGACACGGGTCACGACCGGCTTGGAAGCGAAGATCTGCTGGTTGACCAGGTCCTCGACAGCCTTGAGCTGCTCGAAGGACAGAGCCTCGAAGTGCGTAAAGTCAAAGCGCAGGTGCTCGGGCGTCACCAGCGAGCCGGCCTGGGAGACGTGCTCGCCCAGGACCTGCTTAAGGGCAGCGTCGAGCAGGTGCGTGGCGGTGTGGTTGCGGCGCAGGAAGCCACGGCGCTCAGCGTCGAGCGCGGCGGTAACATCGGCACCGACAGTCAGCGTACCATCGGCAACGTGCGCGACGTGGGCATACAGGCCGTTGTGGTTCTTGGTGTCGGAAACGGTCAGAACAACGCCCTCAGCGGAAAGCTTGCCGGCATCGCCTTGCTGGCCACCCATCTCGGCATAGAACGGGGTGCGGTCGAGCACGACCTCGACGTCCTCGCCGGCGGCAGCGGACTCGACGGACTCGCCGTTGCGAACGATGGCGACTACCTTGGCGCCCTCGATGACGTCGTTGTCATAGCCATCGAAATCGGTCGCAGCGACCTTGTCGGAAAGCTCGACCCACACGTCGTTGAAGCTGCCCCAGGCATCGTCCTTGGCGTTGGCACGAGCGCGGGCCTTCTGGTCCTCCATGCAGGCAGTGAAGCCGTCCATGTCGACGTCGTGACCAGCGGTGCCGGCGATCTCGACGGTCAGGTCGATGGGGAAACCAAAGGTGTCGTGCAGCTTAAAGGCAACATCGCCCGGAAGCACAGCACCCTCGGCAAGCGCTGCCAGGGCCTCATCCAGGTAGACGCGGCCGTTGTCGAGCGTCGTGGAGAAGCGCTCCTCCTCGGAGGCGACGATACCCTTGACGAGCGCGACATTCTTGAGCAGCTCGGGATAGGCCTCGCCCATCTGAGTGTTGACCTCGTCGATGAACTTGGTCAGGAAGGCGCCCTCGATGCCCAGAAGGCGACCGTGGAACACGGCACGACGGAGCAGGCGGCGAAGGACGTACTCGCGACCCTCGTTACCGGGGAGGATGCCGTCAGAGATCATAAAGTCAACGGCACGGGAGTGGTCGGCGATGATGCGCAGAGAACGGCTAGCACCGGAGTAATCGTCGGCGTCATAGGTCTTACCGCTGATCTCCTCGCCCAGCTTGATGAGATGCTGCATCAGATCGCCGTCGTAGTTGGCGGTCTTGTGCTGCATGATGGCGGCCATGCGCTCAAGGCCCATGCCCGTATCGAGGTTACGGTGCGGCAGCTCCGGCATGGAGCCGTCCTCCTGGCGGTCGTACTGGGTAAAGACGAGGTTCCAGAACTCCAGGAAGCGGTCGCAGTCGCAGCCAGGCTTGCAGTCGGGGCTGCCGCAGCCGACCTCCTCGCCCATGTCAAAGTAAATCTCGGAGCACGGACCGCAGGGGCCGGTGGGGCCAGCGGCCCAGAAGTTATCGTCCTCGCCCAGGCGGGAGATGTGGTCCTCAGCAACGCCCAGAGAACGCCAAACGTCGTGGGTCTCGTCGTCCTCGGTAAAGACGGTGAAGTACAGGCGGTCGAGCGGCAGCTTGAACTCCTTGGTGATGAGCTCAAAGGCCCAGGCGCAAGCCTGCTGCTTAGAGACGCCGCCAAAGGAGAAGTCGCCGAGCATCTCGAAGAACGACAGGTGACGGCCGTCCTCGCCGATGCAATCGATGTCGTTGGTGCGGACGCACTTCTGGCAGGAAATCGCGCCGATCTCCTTCATGGTCTTCTTGCCCTGGTAGTACTCCTTAAACTGGTTCATGCCGGCGTTGGCAAGCAGCAGTGAAGGATCGTCGGGGACGAGGGACGAAGAAGGATAGAGCTTAAGACCGCGCTCCTCAAAGAAGTTGAGGAACTTGGAGCGAATCTCGGCCGTAGTCATTGACGGGTAGTCAGCACTCATAGAGGGAATCTCCTCGGTTTCACATCGAAACAGTTCAAACGTAACGATATTACCATCCCACCGCGCAAGTGCAAAAAAGAGGGCCGCCAAACAGCGACCCTCCAGCGAAAGTGCACGTTATTCAGTACTGTGCGATCCTTTGAAAAAGGACTGCTGTAGAATTACATATAAGAGTCACCCGGAAGGAGCGATCGATGAAAAGTAGACGATTTGTCCTGAATGCACTTCTGGTACTAGCACTTTTAGCGCTCTTGGCCTTCTCCTGCTGGTACGCAAACCAACCAGCATTTGGCTACGTATTGTATGCAGTAATGTCCGGCGATAAGGCTTATTACACTCTACGCGCAATTGACGTTCTCTTTTTCTATGTAGCCGGCCCCTTATCAATCGCTTTGCTCGCGTTTATTGTCATTTACAACTTCAAGAAACGTTAATAGGGCCTATTTAGAATCCGAATCGTCCATGGAGCCGTCGATGCCGGTTTTGGTATCGTCGTCCGAGTTGGAGTCATCGTCCTTGGCGAAGGGATTCTTGAAGAAGCCCGTGGCATCGGGTTGCAAACCCGAGAGCTTGATCCAGGGATTATCGAACTCGGGCTTAGGCATCGCTTGGGCCTCGGGCGCAGTCTCGTTGCCGATGAGCTCGGACTCGTAAATGAAGGTGTCG
>UQPL01000201.1:0-2833 GCA_900542895.1 uncultured Collinsella sp.
TGGTCACCGTGGCGCCCTCGGCGGCGATGTTATCGAAGCGGGGCTTGGTGGAACCTTTGGGCATGTGCACGACGGCCTTCTGGCCCAGCTTGTTGGCAGCCCATGCCACGCCACGGCCATGGTTGCCGTCGGTGGCGGTAAAGAAGGTGGCCTGGCCAAAGTCCTTGGCAAGCTGATCGGAGGTCAGGTAATCGAAGGTGCAGTCGGCAACGTCCTTGCCGGTCTCGTCGGCAATATAGTTGGCCATGGCAAACGAGCCGCCCAGGACCTTAAAGGCGTTGAGGCCAAAGCGATAGCTCTCGTCCTTAACGCACAGGTTGGACAGGCCCAGGCGCGCAGCCTGACCGTCCAGGCGGGCAAGCGGAGTGACGGTGTACTGGGGGAACGACTGGTGGAAGGCACGGGCCTTCTTCACATGGTCGAGGCTCATGATTCCCAAGTGCTTGTCATCGCTCTTGGGCATCGTGTTGCTCGCCCACTGGATCTTATCGGCCATACGGTGAACTCCTTAAGTCCTCTCTTGCCGGCCCCCGCATACGCGTTTCAGCCCGATCCCATTCACACGGCTGAACTTTTATGTGGATGCCAAACAAAAAGTTTGTTAGTAATGTTCTATCACACTTTTTGATTGGCATACCTAACGAATTGTTTGTTGCCGTAATCGGTACTTTTTCGCCGCCGAACGGTCACACAACGCAGCGACGCTTTCGTTATTTGCGAACAGGTGTGGTTTATGGCAAAGTGTGCCCAAACTAATTTTTAGGAAGGTACCCATGACCCCCGCACAGATTGAGTTTTACAAGCGCCTCGCACACGGTCTGGCGCTCCAATTTGGCCCCAACTGCGAAGTCGTCGTCCACGATCTGGAGACCGATGACGTGGACCACTCCATCGTGGTGATCGAAAACGGCCACGTCAGCGGGCGCAAACTGGGTGACGGCCCCAGCCATATCGTATTTGAGTCCATGCACGAGGGCGCCACCGATGTACACGACCGCGAGCCGTACCTCACTAAAACCACCGACGGCAAGCTGCTCAAGTCCTCGACGATCTTTATCCGCAACGACGAGGGCAAGCCCGTCGGCATTTTGGGCATCAACTTTGACATTACGCTTATGAAGGCTTTTGAGCGCTCGCTCGATGCCTTTACCGGCACCGGCGGCACGGGCTACACTGAGCCCGAGCCCATTACCAAGAACATCGGCGACCTGCTCGAGGACCTGCTGCACGAGTGCGAGCAGTTTGTGGGCAAGCCCGCGGCACTCATGACCAAAGACGAGCGCATTCGTGCCATTGGCTACCTCGACCGTCGCGGTGCCTTCCTCATTTCCAAGTCGAGCGAGCGCGCCTGCGAGTTCTTTGGCATCTCCAAGTACAGCTTCTATAGCTACCTCAATGAGGCCAAGGCGGCGGCCGGCGACAAGTAGGCACTCGCCTGGATTGCCCCTCCCTTTTTGGGCGCGAGTTCTGGAAAGCACGAATCCGAGACCGAGCCGCTTGGGAAGTTCCATATAATCGATGTCATTAGTATTTCGAAAGGATGGGACAGAATGGCGTTGAGCAAGGCATCATGCACCGGTCGCGGATTGATTCCGGCAATTGGTGGACATGTGCACCGCATGTTCGATGAGGGTGAAGACGACCTGTTTTCGCTGAACCTTGACGACGTGATGGATGATCGCCCGTGGACCGCCGACGAACTCATGGGCGGCGGCGGGGCTCGCCCGTCAAGCCCCAATCCCGCACTTGCGCCTGAGCCCGTATCTGCGCCGACTCCTGCGCAGTCGCCTGTTTCGACGCCCGCGCCTACGCCCGCACCCACTTCGGCGCCCACGCCCGCTCCCCGCCCCGCAAGCGACCCGTCCGAGACGGCGGCATTTCTCGCAGCAGCGACGCAGGGCAAATCGGCCGACAGCACCGTTATGTACAGCGCCCAGCAGTTGCCTGTTCCTGCGGCACGCAAGCCTCCGGTCGCAAGGCTCGATGAGCCCGTTGCCCATCAGGTTGCCTACGATTCCTGGGCTGCAACCGATCTGGATGAGACCTCTACCGGCATGCCGGCGCTCGATGTTCCAGTTAACCCGCTTTTTGCCGCCAACACGAGCGCCGCGGACTATGAGGGCGGTGCGGCATATTCCGGTTATTCCGATGGCTATGCTGGCACCGGTCGCATCGAGACCGAGGATTATGGCACCGCATCGAGCGATTATCTCAACGATCCGTACGCCGCCACGCCTGCACCGGAATATGACCCGGAGGCCGCGTCCGCGCCGGCGTATACCAAAAGCACGGGCGAAGAGCGCTTCGCCGATTATTACGCCGAGGAAAAGGCGCTGCGTTTCTCGGAATTTCCGCAGGCAGTCAAGGTTGCCTTTATCGCCATTATCATTGCCCTGCTCGGTGTCATTGCGTTTGAGGGGTTCCAGCTGTTCCGCGGCCCCACCCAAGCGGAGTCGGAGACCCAGCAAAAAGAGGACGACAACCAGTACCTGGACATCAACACCCTCAAGGGCGACCCCAACGACGAGGACGACGAGTAGCGAGGGCTGAAGGCGACCACAGGATCCCGCATCCAGCACCGACTTCTAAGTGCTGTTTTGTCATCCAGCCACACTTTTCCGAAGTTTTAAGGTGCCTATCTCGACACTTTTCCGTACTTTTACACGGCTGATTTCGACACTTTTCCGGATGGAAGCCGAATAATCACTTGGGAAACCAACGCCATCCGCGCGTCATTTCGCGGATGGCGCTTGATTTCTGTCCGTACACGTTGATAGACCCCATCGTGCCCGCAAGGAGCGGGCGCGTTTTATCCAGAGTCGGGGTAGAGAGT
>UQPL01000202.1:0-2772 GCA_900542895.1 uncultured Collinsella sp.
ACGAGATCTGCGCATGTCTCGTGGGCTCGGAGATGTGTATAAGAGACAGCTGCGCTTCCATCTGACGCAGCAGGTCCATATCGGACTTAGGACCGCCCATTCCCAGGCCGCCCATGCCGCCCAGGCCCATGGCATCCAGACCGGGAATATTGGGCATGCGCATCTTTTTGCCCTTCTTACCCTTCTTGCCCTTCTTGCCACCGGCCTGTGCCTGATTGGCCATCGAGCGCATGCGGCCCATCATCTTGTTCATCTCGCCCCACTGCTTCATAAGGCTATTGACCTCGGTGGGAGTCACGCCGGCGCCCTTGGCGATACGGGCGCGGCGCTGGCCGTTGATGATGGAGGGGCGAAGGCGCTCCTCCTTGGTCATCGACATGATGATGGCCTCGTTCTTGTCGAAGATGCCCTCGTCCAAATTGCCGCCCATCTGGTTGAGCGCGCGCTGGCCGCCGGGGAGCATACCCAGGATGCCCTTCATGCCGCCCATCTTCTTGACAGCCTTCATCTGGTCGAGCATGTCGTTCATGGTAAAGCCCTCGCGCAGCATACGCTCGGCAGCCTCGAGCTGCTCGGCGTCGGCCGCCTCCTGGGCCTTCTCGATGATGCCGACAACATCGCCCATGCCCAAGATTCGCTTGGCCATTCGGTCGGGATAGAACGGCTCCAGCGAATCGGGCTTCTCGCCCATGCTCACGAACTTGATGGGCTTGCCGGTCACCTGGCGCACGGAAAGCGCGCCGCCGCCACGGGCATCGCCGTCGAGCTTGGAGATGATCACGCCGTCAAAGTCGGTGCGCTCGGCGAAGGTCGAGACGACGTTGACGATATCCTGGCCGGTCATGGCATCGACGACCATCAGCACCTGATCGGGCTTGACGGCCTTCTTGATATCCACGGCCTCCTGCATCATCTGCTCGTCGATCTGCAGACGACCGGCGGTATCGACGATGACTACATCGCGCAGGTGGTCGACTGCCTCCTGGATGGCACCCTTGGCGATATCGACCGGGTGCTCGCCGTCGCCGCGGAAGACCGGCACGCCGATCTCGCCACCGAGCGTGGCCAGCTGGTCGGCAGCGGCGGGACGGTAGACGTCGCACGCAGCGAGCAACGGCGAGCGGCCCTGTTTCTTGAGCAGGTAAGCCAGCTTTACGGCCGCCGTGGTCTTACCGGAGCCCTGCAGGCCCACGAGCATGATGACATTGGGGATGCGGTTGCTAAAGACGAGCTTGCTCTCGGTGGAACCGAGCATCTCGGTGAGCTCATCGAGCACGATCTTGACGACGTTTTGCGCCGGCGACAGCGACTCCATGACCTCGGCGGTCATGCAGCGCTCCTTGGTCTTGGCGACAAACTCCTTGACGACCTTAAAGTTGACGTCGGCCTCGAGCAACGCCATGCGAATGTCGCGCATGGCAGAGGTGATATCGGCCTCGGTCAGTTTACCCTTGCCGCGCAGGCGGTCAAATGTGTCGTTGAGGCGATCGCTCAGAGAATCAAACACTAGTCACTCCTTAATTGGACTCGCCCACCAGGGCGCGGCAGAAATCTTTGGCATTAAACTCCTGCAGGTCATCGACCTGCTCGCCCACGCCGATGCGCAGGATGGGAAGCTTGAGCTTCTCGGCCACGGCCATGGCGATACCGCCCTTTGCCGTGCCGTCGAGCTTTGTCATGATAATACCGTCCAGGCCAAGCGCCTCGTTAAACTCGAGCGCCTGGTTCAGACCGTTTTGGCCAGTGGCGGCATCGATCACAAGCACGACCGAGACCGGCATGGGACCGGCGGCCATATTGGCGGCGCGCTTACGCGTCACATTGACCACCTTGGCGAGCTCGCGCATGAGCTCGGGGCTCGTGTGCAGACGGCCAGCGGTATCGATAAGCACCAGGTCGCTGCCGCGCTTATCGGCCTCGTCGAGCACGTCATAGCACACACTTGCCGGGTCGGAGCCGCGGTCGCGCTTGATGACGGGGACGCCAGCGCGCTGGCCCCACACATCGAGCTGCTCGATAGCGGCGGCGCGGAAGGTGTCGGCCGAACCGATCACCACGTTCTTGCCGCGGGCAGCCATGGCGCTCGCAATCTTGCCAACCGTCGTGGTCTTGCCGGCACCGTTAATGCCCACAAACAGCACGCAGCTCGGCGTATCGGAGAACGGATCGTGCTCGATGGGCACAAAGTGCTGCTCGAGCTGCTCGGCCAAGGCGCGACGGAGTTGCGGGGCGGTCTTGAGGTTCTTCTTAGCCGCGGCATCGCGCAGATCATCGGAAACCTTGATGGCGACCTCGGCGCCCATGTCACCCATGACGAGGGTGTCCTCCAGGTCCTCCCAAAAATCCTCGTCGACCTCGCCGCCAAAGTAGAAGACCTCGTTGAGGGCCTCGCGGCTGCGCTCAAGTCCGCGCGAGAGAACATCGAAGAATCCCATTATGCATTCACGACCTTTCCGGTTTCGCGATCGAGTTTTTGCGAGACGACGCGACTGACGCCGTCGGCTTGCATCGAGACGCCATAGAGGACGTCAGCGTCCTCCATAGTACGGCGCTGATGCGAAATGACCAAGAGCTGCGTATCGGAACGCAGCACATCGAGGGCGCCGATGAGCTTGGACAGGTTGGCGTCGTCGAGCGCCGCCTCAACCTCGTCCAGCACATAGAACGGCACCGTGCGTGTACGGTACACGGCAAAGAGCAGGGCGAGCGCCGTCAGACTCTTCTCGCCGCCCGACATGAGCATCATCTTGGTGATGCGCTTGCCGCGCGGCT
>UQPL01000203.1:0-2737 GCA_900542895.1 uncultured Collinsella sp.
CCGCACATGTGCGGATGAATGTGGGAGGTGTTCGGATGAAGTCGATAATCAAGGCGGAGGGACCCAAAAAATTTTTTCAAAAAAGTTGTTGCGCGCCAGACAGACTTCTGTGTATACTAATCCCCGCAGCGCACGCGAGCGGAAACAAACGCGAACGTCTGCCTGGGGAGTTAGCTCAGTTTGGTTAGAGCGCCGGCCTGTCACGTCGGAGGTCGCGGGTTCGAGCCCCGTACTTCCCGCCAACGCAATTAAAGCCACGTCTTCGGACGTGGCTTTTTGCGTTTGATGCACTTTGTTTCGATAGAACGATCGCCCTGGTGCATCTTCGCCCAGAATCCCCGCGCCTTCGGGAACGCAAGTAAAATCTAATAAGTATATCTGTCTGAACAACAGCTTTGTTGCGCAACACCTGTTCTACGAGACAGGGGGTTAGGCTATACTAAATTGCACTGTGCGCCGCATCTGATGCATTTCGCTCCAAGCGCGGCACTCAGTGGATATCCGATTTACCATTTGGATGTCCTGGCGGTCATTTAGCGTCTCGACACAAGCTCGGCCCCGGAGCTCGTTCGAGCTGTTCGTATTCCTTGAAAGGGGAAAAATGGACATATCGAGGAAGACTGATTACGCCCTTCGAATGCTGGCGATGCTTGCTGAGGATCCGGAGTGTTTGCTTTCTGTTCGCACCGCTGCCGAAGAGGTCAATGTCCCGTATTCGTTTGCCCGCTCGATTCAGCACGGTTTGGTCCAGGCCGGTATTGTGGAGAGCCTGCGTGGCGTCCACGGTGGCATGCGTCTCAAGGTCAGTCCGGACGACGTCACTATCCGCCAGGTCGTCGAGGCCGTTCAGGGTCCTATGGTTATGAACGATTGCACCGCGCCCGATGGTGACTGTGCGCGCATGGGCGCGTGCTGCTATCATCCCCTGTGGGCCGGAGCTCAGGCGTTGATGCGCGACTACCTCGATTCCGTTTCGCTCGGCGACATCGTCGCTCACCGCCAGTTCCCGGCCGTCGATCCCAAGTTCGCCAACCGCGAAGCGTTTCCCGAGTACGCCACCTGCGCGTGCGCTTACCGGGAGGAATAGCGCCGCATAAGGAGCATAGCCATGATTCAGGACCCCTTTCGTTCGATGATTCGTTCGGAAGGGGTCCTGCGTTATCGCGACCTTCCGTGGCGCCGCACACGCGATCCGTACATCATTTGGCTTTCTGAGGTCATGCTGCAGCAAACACAGGTGCCGCGTGTGGAGGCGCGCATGCCGGTGTGGCTCGATCGTTTTCCGACTGTGCAGGCGCTTGCCCAGGCCGCGCCTTCCGATGTTTTGGACGCTTGGCAGGGCATGGGCTACAACCGACGCGCTCTGGCGCTTCACGGGGCCGCTCAGCGCGTTGTAGAGGACTGGGACGGGGAGTTTCCGCGTGAGACGCGTGACTTGGTCGCTCTGCCTGGTATTGGCCCGGCAACGGCGCAGGGTATCCGTTCGTTTGCGTTTGATCTTCCGGGCGTGTATTTGGAGACCAATGTGCGCACGGTCTTTTTGCATCATTTCTTTCCCGATGTGCCGGCCGTTCCCGATCGCGAACTGGTGCCGCTGATCCAAGCTGCCTGTCCGGCGGTCCCCGGTGCGGCGGCGGACGAGATCGCGCCCTTTGCCGCGCCTCAAGACGATGCCGACACGCCGCGCGCGTGGTATTACGCATTGCTGGATTACGGCGCGTATCTTAAAAAGACACTGCCCAATCCGTCCAGGCGGTCGGCGGGCTATAGTCGTCAGTCCAAGTTTGAGGGCTCGCGCCGCCAAAAGCGCGCGCATATCGTGCGTATGTTGTTGGCAGCGCGCGATGGGCAGCCGGCGGGGATTACGCTTGCTGATGCCGTGGTGGGCGTTAACGAGATGGAAGCGGCAGCCGGTCGCGGGCCGGGCGAGTGCGCCTTGATCGCGGGCATTCTAGCTGACCTGGAGCGCGAGGGCTTTTGCCGAGCCGAGGACGATCGTTGGTTGAGTGTGTAGCCCGCTCAAATCTGAAGAACGGGATTGTAAGGTTTAAATTCGCGGCTTGAGGGCATCCTAAAGACAAGGTCGCTCAAAGCCTATGGGCGGCACGTGTTGAAGGGAAGTACACCTATGGATTTTGAGAATTCCCAAACCAAGAAGAACCTCGAGACCGCTTTTGCCGGTGAGTCCCAGGCACACACCAAGTATCGCTACTACGCATCTAAGGCCAAGAAGGATGGCTACGTTCAGATTTCGAATATCTTTGCCGAGACGGCGGGCAACGAGTCCGAGCACGCCAAGCTGTGGTTTAAGTATCTGCACGACGGCGCCGTTCCGGGCACTCTGGACAACCTGCGCGACGCCGCCGCGGGCGAGAACTACGAGTGGACCACGATGTACGACGAGTTCGCCAAGACCGCCGAGGAGGAGGGCTTTGCCGAGATCGCCGAGAAGTTCCGTGGTGTCGCCGCCGTCGAGAAGGCCCACGAGGAGCGCTACAACAAACTCGTCGAGCGCATCGAGTCGGGCGAGGTGTTTGAGCGTGAGGGCGTAAAGGTATGGAAGTGCCTGAACTGCGGGCACCTGCACGTTGGTGCCGAGGCGCCTGAGGTGTGCCCGGTGTGTAACCACCCGAAGGCGTACTTTGAGGAGCAGGTGGTGAACTACTAGCGCTTGGCGCTGGCGTGAGCTGGGCCGGGAGGGCCGGACTACCTTCCCTCCTCGCTCACGGCTTCGCAG
>UQPL01000204.1:0-2639 GCA_900542895.1 uncultured Collinsella sp.
GACGTGACCTTGTCCTTAAGGCCACCGACGATCTCGACAGCCTCCTTCGCTTCGCTCTTTACGGTCTTTGCCGAGTTAAGCAGCATAAAGCCGCTTGCGCCAAGCGCAACGAGAAGCACCGCGACTACAGCGGCAATAATGGCGCCGGTGTGACGCTTTTTGCGCTCGCCCTTGCGATGGCGATGACGGACCAGACCGTCAGAGGTCGAACTCGACGAAGCGTCGCTACCGTAGTTCAAGCCAAAATCGTAATAATCTTCCTTGGAACCCGAGCCCGCAAACTCGGCACCGCTATCATCCAGGCGGGCGAACGTGCCAGTCTCGGAGGCGCCGGTGTAGATCGTGCCAAGGTTGCCCGTAAGCCCCGCGCCACCGGCAGAGGGAGTATTGTTGTCGGCCTTGCCGGCATTAACGTTGCCGGCGGCATTCGCGGCGTTGGCAGCACCTGCGCTGTTCGCAGGTGCCGAAGGAGCCCCGCTCGGCTGCGACGCGGAGGTTGCACCGCCCGCAAAGACATTCCCTCTTGCACGGCCGGTCTTTTTTGCCTTTTGAGACTGCTCGTACAGAGCGGTAAACATCGCCGTCTCGCCCGGGGACACGCGCTTACCGGAACCGCCCTGTCCAGCGCCGCCCGGCGTGCCGGCCTTACCAGCCCCGTTCGGACGCGGCGGAACTGCAGGGCGGCCGCTATCGCTGCCCTTAAAGTGATTACCAGCCATAAAGAAATCCTCGCAATTGAGTCGCAATGAAAAAGTCCATAACGTTACTAGTTTATGGCATTTTGAGCATCGACAGCTAAACTCCAGACACGGACGTCAATTGGCGAAAATGCGGCACAACACCTTTTCTGTCTTGGCGGCGGTGCCAGCTACACCGTGAGGAACATCATCACGATGATCATGGCAAAGCCGATAAGGTCGGTTGGCAAAAACACCGTCCCCAGCATAACGGCACTGGTGATGGTCGCCGAAACCGGCTCCACAGTTCCGATGAGGCTCGCGCGCACCGAGCCGATGTCCTTAACGCCCTGCATATAGAGCATGTAAGCAAAAAACGAGCCGATAACCACGAACACCGCGAGCGCCTCGATGCCGGCAGCGTCGAGCGCCGGCATATGCGCCCAGGGCTGCACGAAGACGCACGAGACCACGCCCGCCGTGAGCATTGCCGAGCCCGTGACGATGGGGCTGCCGTATTCGGGCAGGATCTTGGCGGGAATCACCGCCATACACGCGGCGCTGACCGCACACATAAGACCTGCTGCCAGGCCAAGCGGCGAGATATTCAGGCTGGTGGGGTCGCCGCCGGTGGCGATTAAAAAGGTTCCACCCAGAGCCAGGCCAATGCCGATGACTTCGCGAGTACGCGGCATGCGGCGATCGGTCACGCAGGCGTAGCCCATGATGATAACGAGCTGCAGGCACTGGAGCACCGTCGCGGTTCCGGCGTTCGTCAGGCGCACGGCCGAAAGATAGCAAAACTGGTTGAACAGCAGGCCAAAAGCGGTAAAGAGCAGCAGCTGCTTGCGATCAGCGGGCGTCGTCCAAAGCTTGACCAGGCGTGCGCGGTCGCGCGTGACAACCACAGCCATAAAGAGCAGGCCGGCGAGAATCTGACGCACGCTCATAAGCCACAGCGTATCGACATGGTAGGTATCGAACAAAAAACTCGCGCTGGTGCCCGAGAAGCCCCAAAACGAACCGCCCACCAGCGTAGCCAAAACGCCCGTGATCATCTTGCGCGACGACGCATCGTTAAGGCGCTCGCGCCAGGCGCGACGGGTGTTGCGGCTGAGCTCGTCGGTGCCCTCGGGCACATCAATGTTCGATATATCGGTCATCGGCACCGAAGCCCCTGCGCCTTCGACCTGCTCGACACACTCTTTGCTCATTCCACTCCCCCGAAACAGCCTGGAAACAATTCGGCTTACCTTACCACGGCGAAGTCACCAGCTGGAGGCTTGTCCGCTTATCGGTAGGACAATTCCGCAGGCGTCTTTCCATAGCTCGATACCGCAATGGCCTTGCATTATGCGACAGCCAAATCGCGGCAGCAGGCACTTTTGAGATGGATATGACAAAGCCCCCGAATTCCACAATGTAAGCGATTTTTAAAAATGTTCTTGCCACCGAGTTCAGGCTCCGTTATATTATCCCTTGCGCGCTTGCGTACCCTTGATCGGGCGTTTAGCTCAGGGGGAGAGCGCTTCCCTGACACGGAAGAGGTCAGAAGTTCAAATCTTCTAACGCCCACCAAATGTTCGCAGCTCAGAGGCTATGTCCTCTGGGCTGTTTTGTTTTATGTCGCCAAATCCGCCGGCAGTTCCAACCGCCCAACTAGCCAAAAGCCGACCATCTACTTGCCGATATATCCATCGGCATAACCAATCAGTCCGCACCGCAACTTCTCAGCAAAACGCCGCGATGTCTGCGCCCTGCGGTATCCTTGGGCCACTTGCACCTGCAGCACCAAGGAGCCGCCATGCGCACCGAGCTCGATGTCCCCTTTTCGCACAAAGAAGAAGCCAAGGCGCTGGGCGCCAAATGGGACCGGACCAAGAAGGTCTGGTATGTACCCGGCGGCGTCAACCCCGAGCCCTTTGCCGAGTGGCTGCCCGGTGTTGACCGATCCGACCCCTC
>UQPL01000205.1:0-2618 GCA_900542895.1 uncultured Collinsella sp.
TTATGATATAAAAAAAGAAACATATAACAGCCCAGATGGAGAGGGTCGCTATGTTATCCTTCTCAAACGGGTGAAATCTTGGGTTTTGGGTTGTAGTTCCAAGGTGGACAAACGTTTTCCCTGCACCAACGTGTGGTGAAGAACGGAAGAAGCCGGTAGTGCAAGCCGAAAATTCAAGAATTCAATAAGCAGCGGTGTGAGAGAGCGCCGCATTACACGTAACTAGGAGCGTGGTTACACAATGCAGGAGGCATGGGAAGGCTTCAAGGAAGGCATCTGGACGGGAGAGGTTGACGTCCGAGACTTCATCCAGAAGAACTACACCCCCTACGAGGGCGACGAGTCGTTCCTCGTCGGTCCGACCGAGCGTACCAAGGAGCTGTGGGGCGAGGTTCTCGACCTGCTGCTTAAGGAGCGCGAGCAGGGTGGTGTCCTCGATATGGACACCAAGATCGTCACAGGTATCGTGAGCCACCCCGCTGGCTACATCGATAACGCCCATCGCGACAAGGAGACTATCGTCGGCCTCCAGACTGACAAGCCGCTCAAGCGCGCGCTGCACGTCAACGGTGGTATCCGCATCGCTTGTCAGGCTGCCAGCCAGCACGGCTATAAGGTCGACGAGAACGTTGTCGAGCGCTACACCTTCGAGCGTAAGACCCACAACGCTGGCGTCTTCGATGTTTACACTCCCGAGATGCGTGCTTGCCGCTCGGCTCACATCATCACCGGTCTGCCCGATGGCTATGGCCGCGGCCGCATCATCGGCGACTACCGTCGTGTTGCCCTGTACGGCGTCGACTACCTGATCAAGGACAAGGAGGCCCAGAAGGCTTCCACCCCGACGGTCATGACCGCCGACAACATCCGCGACCGCGAGGAGCTGCAGGAGCAGATCCGCGCCCTCGGCGAGCTCAAGATGATGGCCGAGACCTATGGTTTCGATATTTCCAACCCTGCTACCAACACGCAGGAGGCCATCCAGTGGATGTACTTCGCCTACCTTGCTGCCGTCAAGGAGCAGAACGGCGCCGCTATGTCCATCGGCCGTACCTCTACGTTCATCGACATCTACGCTGAGCGCGACCTTGCCAACGGTACCTTCACCGAGGAGCAGATCCAGGAGTTCGTGGATCACTTCATCATGAAGCTCCGCATGGTCAAGTTTGCCCGTACCCCCGAGTACCAGGCCCTGTTCACCGGCGATCCGCAGTGGGTCACCGAGTCCATCGGCGGCATGGGTGTCGACGGCCGTACGCTCGTTACCAAGATGAGCTACCGCTACCTGCACACGCTCGAGAACATGGGCACCAGCCCCGAGCCCAACATGACCGTTCTGTGGTCGACCCGTCTGCCCGAGAACTTCAAGAAGTTCTGCGCCAAGACTTCTGTCGCCAGCTCCTCGATCCAGTACGAGAACGACGACCTCATGCGCGTCTATCACGGCGACGACTACGGCATTGCCTGCTGCGTGTCCTCCATGCGCATTGGCAAGGAGATGCAGTTCTTCGGCGCCCGCGCCAACCTGGCCAAGTGCCTGCTGTACGCACTCAACGGCGGTGTTGACGAGGTCTCCAAGAAGCAGGTCGGCCCCAAGTATCGCGCCGTCGAGGGCGATACGCTCGATTACGACGACGTTGTGGCCAAGTACAACGACATGATGAAGTGGCTTGCTGGCGTGTACGTCAACTCGCTGAACATCATTCACTACATGCACGACAAGTACTGCTACGAGCGCATCCAGATGGCTCTGCACGACAAGCACGTGCACCGCTGGTTCGCTACGGGCATCGCTGGCCTTTCCGTCGTGGCTGACTCCCTGTCCGCCATCAAGTACGCCAAGGTCCACCCCGTCCGTGATGAGAACGGCATCATCGTCGACTTCGAGACCGAGGGCGAGTTCCCCAAGTACGGTAACGACGACGACCGCGTCGACCAGATCGCTCACGACGTTGTGCACCAGTTCATGGAGTACATCCGCATGAACGACACCTATCGCAACTCCGTGCCCACGACCTCGGTTCTGACCATTACCTCCAACGTCGTGTACGGTAAGAAGACCGGCTCCACGCCCGACGGCCGCAAGGCTGGCCAGCCGTTCGCCCCGGGTGCTAACCCCATGCACAAGCGCGATAGCCACGGCGCCATCGCTTCGCTGTCTTCGGTTTCCAAGCTCCCGTTCCGCGATGCTCAGGACGGCATCTCCAACACCTTCTCCATCATCCCGAGTGCACTCGGCAAGGAGGATCAGGTGTTCTTTGGCGATATCGACCTTGATCAGCTGGGCGAGTAACTATTGTTAGTGCTATACTAACAATAACGATTACTGATTAGTGCGCCGGTTTCGGCCGGCGCCTATCGATCGAAGGAGACACATTATGAAGGTTTCTGAAGTTTCCGAGACTCAGGCCGATAACCTGGTCCACATGCTCGACGCTTACGCCGAGAAGGGTGGCCACCACCTGAACATCAACGTCTTCAACCGTGAGACGCTGCTCGACGCTCAGGCTCACCCCGAGAAGTATCCGCAGCTGACCATCCGCGTTTCCGGCTACGCCGTGAACTTCCACACGCTCACCAAGGAGCAGCAGGACGAGGTCATTGCGCGTACCTTCCAC
>UQPL01000206.1:0-2585 GCA_900542895.1 uncultured Collinsella sp.
CCTAAGCCTTCGTCGGCAGCGTCAGATGTGTATAAGAGACAGGGCCCCTGCCCGTTAGCCCCACAATCGTCCTCGGACATGTCGGAGGCCCCGCTGCGCACTACGTGCGGCGGGGCCTCCTTCTGTCCTGCGGAAAGATTCTGGGGCTAACGGGCAGGGGCCGCCGGCTCGTTATCGTGACGGGCGCTGCTCTGAGAAGCTCGATGGGTTGTCTCGCTAGGTAAATAATTGTGCGTGGTGGTATTGTTGCTGTGGGTTTAATTCGATATGAAAGGGTGACTTTGGTGTCCAAGATGGATTCTATGCTCTCCTATATTACTGACCAGCTGAAGGCGCTTACCTCGATTGCTTCGCCTACCGGCTATACCCGTGCGGCGACTGATTATCTAATGGAAACATTGCGCGATATGGGGTTTGGGCCTGAGCGTTCTAATAAGGGCAACGTGCTCGTTGAGCTTGGTGGTGAGGGTGAGCCGCTCGTGTTGGCGAGCCATGTCGATACCCTGGGCGCTATGGTGCGCTCTATCAAGGACAATGGTCGTCTGCGCCCCACGACGATCGGCGGGCATCAGTGGTCTACGGCCGATGGCGAGAACTGCACCGTCTACACGCGCGACGGCAATGTGTACACGGGTGTGGTCCTCAATACCGAGCCTTCGGCGCACGTGGCCGACGAGCCGGTCAAGACTATCGAGAAGAACATGGAGATCCTGCTCGACGAGAACGTCGACAGCAAGGACGATGTGCTCGAGCTGGGTATTCAGACTGGCGACATCATCGCTATGGACCCTCGCACGACGGTGACGGAGAGTGGCTACATTAAGAGCCGCTTCCTGGACGACAAGCTTTCGGCCGCCATTTTGCTGGGCTTGGCGCGTGCCGTCGCCGCTGGCGAGGTGACGCTTTCGCGTAAGGTTTCGCTGCTCTTTACCGTGTACGAGGAGGTCGGCCATGGCGGTGCCTTTGTGCCGGCCGACACGCGCGAGATGATCAGCGTGGACATGGGCTGCGTGGGCGACGACCTGGGCTGCACCGAGCGCATGGTTTCGATTTGCGCCAAGGATTCGGGCGGTCCGTACAACTACGACCTGGTAACCACGCTGTCCAACATCGCGCGCGAGCTGGAGCTCGATTACGCCATCGATGTGTACCCGCACTATGGTTCCGACGTCGAGGCCACGCTCTCGGCCGGCTACGACATTCGCCATGGTCTGATCGGCCCCGGCGTGTACGCGAGCCACAACTACGAGCGCAGCCACATCGACGGCGTGCGCAATACCTACGAGCTGGTTCGCGCCTACGTTCAGCGCTAGGGGAGTAGCTTGCGACTCGGCTGACCAATCGCTAAGGCCCGATTTCTCGGGCCTTTTTTCGCTTTGGGTTGTTTAGTATTATGATGCATGTAATCTATTAACTAAACGTTTAAATTACTTAACGAGGTGATGCGGTGTATGGATACGTCTGAGTACTTGTCTATGGGTGATGCTGCCCGCCTGCTGGGCGTTACGAAAGCCCGCATATCTCAACTTGCCGCATCGGGAACGCTCGCGTGCGATATTGTGGGCGGACGGAAGATGGTCGAGTACAATTCCGCGGTCGCTTATCAAAAGGTCCGCAAACGTGGACGCCGTCCTGCGGCCGATGTGGGGCGCAAGTTTACGCTGATGTCCGCCGATTACGAGGTTGCGCATGTTTCGTTTGATCCGACGCGCGAGTTTTCCTTCGAAATCGCCGAGGTACTCGATGCGCAGAGGATGCCGTTTGGCACGTGCTCGAGCTCTTCTCCTACGGTGAATAAACGGGAGCTCAACGTGTGGTGGGGCCATCGGTCGGTGCCTGACGTCCGTCCCGGACTCGTCTCGCGCTATCGTGAACTGGGAATTGCCAGTGGCATCGAGGTTCCGGTTCGGTGCCTGGGCCTCTCGCTTTCGGATTGCTATTGGCTGCGGCCGGCCGATTGCGCCGAACTCAAATGGCAAAACATCAATTACTTTGAGAACGAATTTGAGCGATCGGCGCCCGAAGAGCGTTCGGGTTGGCTGGAAGGCATCGGTCTTAAAAATCCGGATAACACGTCCGAGGGCGAGCTTCCTAAATCGTGGATGATCCGAAACGGCATTCGCGTTTTGGCTAAAGGGCGCGGGATGGACGATCAGCGTCCCTTTAACGAGGCGGTTGCAACGGCTCTACATCGTCGCTTGCTGTCGGTGGGCGAATTTGTTCCTTATACGGTTGAGCGGATGTTCGATGGCCCTGTGTGTCTGTGCGACGACTTTCTTGATGGCCGCGAGGAATACGTTCCGGCTGTTTACGTTAAGAACGCCCTTGGCGGCCAGCGAGGAAGCTCGACATACGATCGATACTGTCGCTACCTTGGCAAGCATGGTGCCGATGAGGCCGCTGTGAGAAGGTCTATGTCGCAGATGATTGTCTGCGATGCCCTTTTGGCCAACAGCGACCGCCATTGGCGAAACTTCGGCATCATCCGTAATGTTGACACCCTGGAGATAAAACCTGCTCCGCTGTTCGATAGCGGCAACTGCCTGTGGTACAACGTACCAACTGCCGTGCTCGCAGCTGGGGAG
>UQPL01000207.1:0-2567 GCA_900542895.1 uncultured Collinsella sp.
CCGCCGCCGCCTCCGCCGACGCCGCCGCCTCCGCCGCCAGAGAAGCCGCCGCCTCCGCCGCCGCCCGAGCTGTCGGAGCTCGACGCCAGCTCACGGATGCTCTCGTGATACACGTCATCGAACGAATCGAGCGGAGACTCGATACCGTAATGATGGTAGTACCACCAGTAGCAGGGATAATTGTCATAGAAGCCGTCGGCCTCGCGCACCTCGGGCGGCACGGCCTCGGCAAGCTGACGCAGCACTTCCTTGGAAACACCCAGCGCCACGCCCATCACCAGCAGCTTGTTCCACAGCACCAGATCGCCCGGGACGGCTTCCTTTAGACGAGTGAAGTCCTCGAGCCAATGCTTAAGTGCCTTGCAGCGAGCCGCCACCTCGGCGCCCTCCGGCGTAAAGCGGCGAAACGTAAGGCCCACGCCGATACCCACCAGCACAATCGGCACCGAGATAACCGCGGCGGTAATGTTCGCCTGTGCGCCATCGGTAAAGAAAATGGATCCCACGGGAACAAAGGCAATCAGGATACCAAGAACCAGGCAAAACACCATTGCAACAATGCCGTCCGAGGCAACGTACTCGCTATCGGCCAGCTTGCCCTTAACGGTGTTCTGATAGTCCTCGAGCTTATCACCCACGGGTGTAGCGTGCTGCTTGACGTAGTGCTGCAGCTCGTCGAACGTGCGCGAACGGTCACCGTTCTCGTCAGGCTTAGCACCGGCAAAGAAGACCTTGAGCACCATGTGGTCAATGCCCTTGGCCGACTTCCAGCCCGCATCACTCACCGTCACGCGATACGTCTGCTCTTCTTTTTCACGCCCCAACAGACCCTTCTTGGCCTTGGTCACGGTCGCCTGCTCCAGCTTGATCACACGGTCGTCAGTGAGCTTCATGAGCGTGGCGATATATGCCTGGTCGGGCACCTCGTTCCAGCTCATGAGGGCCGAAAGCACGGCGGGATGGTCGGCCGAAGGCACATCGCGGAAATATTCGTCCTGGAAAAGCGGCTTGGGCTTGCGCTTGCGCAGCTTGAGCATAACGATTGTGCCGGTAAAGACCACCGCCGCAACAACACTTAGCACGGCAAGTGCATTGGCAATCATGCGAGCGTGAGCGCGGCGGGCGTTAGCTTCGTCGGCCCATTCCTTCTCTTCGCTCAGGATCGTTGACATGCGCTCTTCGCCCGAAGCGGCAAGCTGCGGCACCCAGTCGCTAGGGAAGGCGATGCGTGCCTCGGCGAATTCGCCCTGATGCACGCAGGGAATGGTATAGGTGACCATGGGTTCGTCCGCATCGAGCGATACATCGCCCGTCAGCGGGCCGTGGCCCCATGCGCGGAAGTTATCGCCCTTGACGGCCGCCGTCCCGGCAGCGGCATTTGCGAAGTACACTTCCATCTCAACGTCATCGGAGTCCGCGGACCAGCCGTCGCCCACAAACTTCCAGTAGAGCTCGGCGGTATCGGCCCAGTTCATGACCGCACCGGTCATGGTGTAGCTCACGTAATAGATCGCGCTGTCGCCGCTCTCGTGGGGGCTGAACACCTTAATCCTTACGCCGTCACCGGCCTGCTCGACCGTGTAGACGCCAGAATCGCCCTTGTTCGCGCTATCGACTTTGTTAAACGCGGTGTCCTCTTCCTCGACACTCAGCACGTCAACGTCCGCCGTGCCGCCCTGCTGGTTGGTGCCCGTATTGATCTCCCAAAACACGCCGTTGATGTCGTCGTCGAAATCAAACTGGCGTCCCTCGACAACGGTCAGCGATCCATCGGCCTCGACCGTGGCACTGATGTAGGTTTGGGTCATGGAGTAGCCGTCGGCGTGCGCGGCGACAGGCAGCAGCAACAACGCAAGCGTGACGAGCACGCAGACGGAAGCAAATCGCGCAAACAGGTGGCGCTGCCGGCTGACTTTGGCGGCGAGGGTGTTCATAGGCACATCCTTTGTCTGTAAAACCAACAGCGCCATTGTCCCACGTTTGCGGGTACGCATGGCGAACATCTAGGCGACCGGAGCGCCAAACGGGATGAAAGTCACACCCGCACCCCGGCAGCTAGTCATTGGGGACGTTCTTAAATGACTAGTCATTAGGGACACCCTTGGCATAGCCCGCCCCGGCAATAGATACCACTTCACAGCTCCGTCACAGGTGTAGCGGCTTTGTGTGGGCGCGGCACGCGCTGATTGAGCCGCCAGCCGAGGGGCATAAAGCAGTTGAGCGAAAACGGTTTGCCCCTTTGCCGTTCGCTCGAGGATCATGTCCCCCTTTTCCGCGGAAACCCCGGCAGTTGCGAAGAGCTGCCGGGGTTTCTGTCGTTTGTGAGGCTAAGTCGGTACGCAGCGATCGAGACCTTGAGCCGCAAACCCACCGTGCGCAATGCGTACCGCCGCCAACTTGTGAGCGCAGCAACGCCTTCCCTGCCAAGCCCCGCGCTATACTCGTCCGCATGGATATCAACGCGCGCAACATAGCAACACACGCCGCGGACGCACCAGCAACGGCAGCGCCCACCCCCGTCGTGGGCCTGTCTCTTATACACATCTCCGAGCCCACGAGACATGCGC
>UQPL01000208.1:0-2483 GCA_900542895.1 uncultured Collinsella sp.
TGCGCGTTTGGCTTGGGTGCGTTGTGCATTTGCCGTTTAGTGGAGCCGGCATTGTTGGGGCTGCTTGGCCATCTGCCGGTGCTGATTGTGCGGCTGTCCGCCTTTATCGTCGCGGTTGCGATGATGGTCGACGCGGTGTGCTCGTTGGCGAGCTGGCGGCGTCTGTCCGATCAGCTGGAGCGTGTGCGCGCCGACCTTGCCGACCGCATCAATGAGTCGCTCGCCGATGCGTCCGACTCCATGCTCGAACGTATTCCCGATTCGGCGATCGACTCGGTGGCACAGACGCATATCCGCAGCCGTGCCGTTAACGCGTGGCTGGCGGAGCTGGGCGACGCGACGCTCGATGCCCTGCGCGAGAAGGCTTCGATGCCGACGTTTATTTCGGATGGTGCTCGCGGCCTGGCGCTCGCTGCCCGCCGCGTGGCCGATGCCGCGCCGAGCATGCCGCGTCCGTCGCTCAGTCGTCGCCTTGCCGGCAAGCGCATGAGCCGCCCGGTACCGAGCGTGTCGCTCAGTCGTCGTGACCTGCGCTTTTTCAATGCCTTCCCGCGCCTGCGCATCAATCGCTACGAAGGTGTCATTCGAGCAACTAATCTCCGCGACCGCGCCCACGAGCTGTTTCGGCACTAGCCAGAGCGGGGCCAAGTGCGCCCTTCTCGCTCGCGTATTTCCCGTTCGTTTCGCGCCCGTTGCCGCGCCGTTTCCAAGATTGCGGCACCGTTTCTATTCGACAACGCAGCGTTTAACAACGTCGTATCTGGTCTATACCAGTTGCCCCTCGGCCGCATTATGGGCGCCGACAACGTTCATGCGATCAAGGGGGAGCGAATGTACGATACGGGATCGACAACGTTTATGCTCATCTGCACCATGCTCGTGTTTTTAATGACACCGGGTCTGGCGTTTTTCTACGGCGGCCTGTCCAGGCGCAAAAATGTCATCAACACCATGCTCATGTGCTTTGGCGCCATTGGCCTGGTTGGTGTGCTGTGGATTGTTGCCGGCTGGTCGCTGGCCTACGGCGGTGACGGCTCGAGTCCGTTTATTGGAGGCCTTGACCAGCTGCTGTGCCTGCCGGTGCTCGGCCAGGTGCTGCAGGCGGCCGAGGGCACCGCGTCGGACGGCGCCGTCTACCCGGAGATTATCAACATCGCCTTCCAGATGGCGTTTGCCATGATCACCGCCGCTATCGTTACGGGCAGTCTGGCAGGCCGCGTTAAGTTTGGCGCCATGACGGCCTTCCTGGGCATTTGGCTGCTCGTGGTCTATGCGCCGCTTGCCCACATGGTTTGGGGCGGCGAGGGCTCCTTTATCGGCGACATCATCGGCGCGCTCGACTTTGCCGGCGGCGACGTGGTACACATTTCGTCCGGTCTGACGGGTCTGATTCTCTGCTTAATGCTCGGCCGTCGTCGTGGCTTTGGCATGGTGAGCTACCGTCCACATAACGTGCCGTTTGTGGCGTTGGGTGCCGGCCTGCTTTGGTTTGGCTGGTTTGGCTTTAACGGCGGCAGCGAGTTTAAGGCCGACGCCGTGGCGGCACTTGCCATCCTCAACACCGTGACGGCCAGCGCAGCGGGCATGGTCTCGTGGCTTGCCGTCGAGCGCGTGCACACCGGTCGCCCCACGCTGGTGGGTGCCAGTACCGGTTTGGTTGCGGGCCTTGTGGTGGTCACGCCCGGCGCAGGCTTTGTCGAGCCGTGGGCGGCGCTGGTCATGGGCCTGATCGTCTCGCCCGTCTGCTACTTGGCCATCAGCCATCTCAAGACCAAGTTCGGCTACGACGATGCACTCGATGCGTTTGGCTGCCACGGCATCGGCGGCATCTTGGGCGGCGTGCTTACGGGCCTGTTCTGCGTGCCGGAGCTCTCGTGGACCGGTAAGGGTGGCCTGTTCTACACGGGCGACGTGTCGCTGCTCGTCTCGCAGATTTTGGGCATTGTGGTGACGGTCGCTATTGTACTGGTGCTCGACTTGGTGATCGCCGCGGTGGTCAAGGCGCTGTTCCACGGCAGCCTGCGCGTGGACGAGGCCGACGAGGCGCTGGGCCTGGACGCGAGTCAACACGGCGAGAGCGCATATCCCTCCTTCTCGGGACTCGATTAGCAGCTTCCCCAAGCACCGCACCTTGCTGTTCAATCGTCGCTCACGTACTTAAGTACGCTTCGCTCCTCTTTCACGGCAATCTGCGGCACTTGGGAAACCTGCTAAGACCAGTCAGTTGAACTTATTGATCTCTGAGGTTGGTTTGCGACACCTGGGAAACCCGCGTCTCATGTAAAGGGATACGTTGATTATTGAGAGGAATTCATTATGAAAAAGATCACGGCTATCGTGCGCCAGGAGAAGCTTGAGGTTCTTAAAGACGCGCTGTTTGCTGCCGATGTTCGTGGTATGACCATCAACCAGGTGCAGGGCTGCGGCGCGCAGCATGGCTGGAAGGAATACGTGCGCGGCAACGAGTTGCTTGTCAACACGAT
>UQPL01000209.1:0-2428 GCA_900542895.1 uncultured Collinsella sp.
CCGGCAAGGCGGCCGCCCTGGCAGCCAATGGCAACGTAGAAGGCCTTGAAGCCCTGCGCGCGCAGCTCGTCGAGCGTCACGTCTCGACCGACTTCCACGCCATAGCGGAACTCGGCACCCATCAGGCGAATGACCTCGACCTCGGCCTCAATGACGTCCTTCTGCAGCTTAAAGCTGGGAATGCCGTAGGTGAGCATGCCGCCCGGGCGCTCGTTCTTCTCGAACACGACGGGCTTGTAGCCCTTCTCGGCCAGATAGAAGGCGCAGGACAGACCGGCCGGACCGGCACCGATGATGGCGATCTTCTGGTCGAAGCCGCCGGCACGCGTCGGAGTCACCACAGGTGGGACATAGCGAGTCGCGGCATCCAGATCGCGCTGGGCGATAAACTTCTTGACCTCGTCGATAGCCACGGCGGCGTCCACACGGCCGCGGGTGCAGGCATCCTCGCAGCGGCGGTTGCACACACGGCCGCAGATAGCGGGCAGCGGGTTCTCGCGCTTAATGAGTGCTAGGGCCTCGTCATAGCGACCCTGAGCCGCGAGCTTCAAATAGCCCTGAACGGCAACGTGCGCGGGGCAGGCCGTCTTGCAGGGAGCGGTGCCGGACTCATGCGTCTCGATGCGGTTGTCGTTGCGGTAGTTGGGCGACCACTTGGTGTGGTCCCACTTGGTGGCATCGGGCAGCTCCTGGCGCGGATACTCGGGCACCTGTCCGCCCGCCTTTTTGCTGCAGAGCTTCTGGCCCAGTTTGGCGGCGCCGGCCGGACACACCTCAACGCAGCGACCGCAGGCCACGCACTTGTCCTTCTCGACCTTGGCGACATAGGCCGAGCGCGACAGGTTGGGCGTGTTGAACAGCTGAGAGGTGCGCAGGGCGTAGCACACGTTGACGTTGCAGTTGCAGATGGCGAAGATCTTGTTCTCGCCGTCGATATTGGTGATCTGGTGCACAAAGCCGTTGTCCTCGGCCTGGCGCAAGATGTCGTAAACCTCGTCGCGCGTCACGTAATGGCCGCGATCGGTCTCGACCACGTAGTCGGCCATATCGCCCACGGCGATGCACCAATCGGCCGGGTCGTCGGCGCAGCCCTCACCCATCACGCGACGGCTCGCGCGGCAACTGCAGGTGCTAGCGGCATATTTGCCATCATATTTGTCGAGCCAATGCTCGATATGCTCGATCGGCACCGACGTGCTCGCGGCATCGATAGCCTTCTCGACCGGAATGACATGCATGCCGATGCCGGCACCACCGGGCGGCACCATCGGAGTGGCCTTGGACAGCGGTCCCTTGGACGCCTGCTCAAAGAACTTGGCATAGACCGGGTGCTCCTCGAGCTGGCTCACGCGCATGTTGAGGAACTCGGCGGAACCCGGCACCAGCATGGGCAGCACCCACTGCTTGGCGCGCTCGGGGTTTTCCCAGTTGTACTCAAGCAGACCCGTGTAGCTCATGTCGTCGAGCATCTTCTCGATATCGGCTTCGGACATGCCGGTGAGCTTGACCATCTCGGGCAGCGTATAGGGGCGGCGCATCTTCATCTTGCAGAGCACTTCGGCCTGCTCGTCGGTTGCAGCCTCGGCAAACGACCAGTACTCGTAGCCCAGCAGCTCATCGCGATGCAGCAGACGGTTGGTGCAATGCTCGCACAGCTTGACGATGGCCTCGCGCGGATGCTCCGGCAGCGGCGGCACGAACTCCGAACCGATGTCGGGCTCGGTGTAGCTAATCCCCGGTCCGTTGAGAATCATGGTTGTCCCTTCTCTTGCCACAGCCCGGCGAGACCGCGGCGCCCCTCTTTTTTTGCAGGCCAGGCATGCCCCCATGCCGTTCACCCGCCATTGTTGACATTGTGTCAAAAATAGTATTGACGAACCGTCAACAATATTCAAGACTGTTAGGCGAACGGTCAGGCAAAAGAGGATGAAAGGCGGAAAAACATGGGCAACAACACAGCAGGTACCTCTGTGGTCGATGCCGTCCCCGCATCCGATAGCGCGGCAAAGCGCCTGACGGGCGACGAACGCCGTCGCGAGATCCTCGATGCCGTGCGCACCGTAAGCTCCGAGCTGGGCGTGTCCCACCTATCGGTATCGGCCGTGACCAAGCGAGCCGGCTGCACGCGTTCATTGTTCTACCACTACTTCGCCGACATGGACGCCGCCGTCACCGCCGTCATGGACGAGGCAATCGACGGTTTTATCTCCGAGCTCGAGCAGTGGAATGCCAACCGCACCGTCGGTGATATCGAGGGCGCGCTCGACACCGTCGCCCCGCTCTTTAAGCGCCTGGTCGCCAGCGGCCACGAACTGCCGCACACTCTGACCTCCAACAGCGGCGCGCTCTACGGCGGCTTTTTGCACAACGTGGTCCAGCGTGTGGCGCAGTATATCTGCGACACCACCGTGGTGGATTTTGTCGCCCA
>UQPL01000210.1:0-2416 GCA_900542895.1 uncultured Collinsella sp.
CGGAGATGTGTATAAGAGACAGGATCCTGCGTGCCGGCGCGACGTCCGGCTTCCTGTCCGCCGCCAAAGATGCGCGGGCGCAGCGGCGTGCGGTTCTTAAGGTAGAGCGCGCCGGAAGCCACGGGGCCGCCGATCTTGTGCGCGGCAACAGTCATGGCATCGATGCCCAGCTCGGTGACATCGAGCGGAATATGCAGATAACCCTGAATGGCGTCGCTATGGAACAGGGCACCCGCGGCGTGCGCGGCGGCGGCCAGCTCGCGGATGGGCTGCACCACGCCGGTCTCGTTGTTGGCGACCATAATGCTCACAAGCGCCACGTCGTCGCCCAACAGCTCGACAAGCGCGGCAGGCTCAATGTAGCCCGCGCGGCAGGGCTGTACCAGCTCGACGGTAAAGCCGGCGGCACGCAGCAGCGGCAGGTTGTCCAGAATCGAATCGTGCTCGATGGCAGATACAATCACACGATCGCGCTTGCGATCGCGCTGACGAGCGCCCTCGGCAAGACCGAGCAGCGCCAGCTGGTTGGCCTCGGTGCCGCCGTTGGTAAGGACGATCTCGGACGGGCGAACGCGTGCGCCAAAGCTACGGGCGATTTCGCGACGGGCGACTTCCAGGCGTGCGGCGGCCTTGCGGCCGAGCGAGTGCAGCGAGTTGGGGTTGACGCCAGCAAGCTCGCTGTCGTCATATTCGCGCTGCGCAAGGAGCGCCTCGGCGCGCATGGGCGTCGAGGCGGCATAGTCAAGATTCACGGGTATGCGGTTTTGACCTGCGGTCATAAGGGTTTATGCCTCCTGTGCGGCCTCGTTGCCCAGCTTCTGCAGCAGTGCAACCTCGGCGGCGGGATCTTCGGACTTAAATACGGCGGAGCCGGCTACGAGCACGTTGGCGCCGGCCTTGACGACCTCGGCGATGTTCTTGGAAGAGATACCGCCATCGACCTCGATCAGGGGCGACACGCCGTGGCGCTCGCACATGGCCGTAAGCTCGTGAAGTTTGGCGATGGTACCGGGGATAAAGCTCTGGCCTCCAAAGCCAGGGTTCACGCTCATCAGCAGCACCATATCGACGACGTCGATGATGCTCTCGAGTACGCACACGGAGGTGGCGGGGTTGAGCACCACACCGGCCTTGACGCCGCGCTGCTGCAGATGGGTGAGCGTGCGGTGCAGGTGCGTGGAAGCCTCGTAGTGCACGGTGATCATGTCGGCACCGGCGTCGGCGTACCAATCGACCGTCTCGTCGGGGTTCGACACCATCAGGTGCGCATCGACCGGAACATCGGTGGAGCGCTTGACGGCCTTAAGGATGTCAACGCCAAAGGTCAGGTTGCCGGTAAAGTGACCGTCCATAACGTCGAAGTGCACGTAGTCGGCGCCGGAGATTTTGTCGAGCTCGCCCTTGAGGTTGGCCATGTCGGCCGAAAGGACGGACGGAGCGATTTTGATGGAACCCATGGTAGAAGCCTTTCTGCGCTAGTCGGTGAGTCCGTAGAACTCTTGAGAAGGGACGCGATCGGTAAGAATCTCGAGCGCCCTATCCAAAGTAACACCGTTGTAGAGCGTTTGCTCCACGGCAAAGGTGAGCGGAATGTCTACGCCCAGTGAACGGGCAAGCTCGCTGACGCTGCGGGCCGCGACGGCGCCCTCAACCACCATATGCGTGCGCGTCTGATACTCGTCGAGCGACACGCCGTTGGCAAACTCGTAGCCAAAGGTGCGGTTGCGCGAGTGCTCCGAGGTGCAGGTGGCAATGAGGTCGCCCATGCCGGCAAGTCCCATGCAGGTCATAGCTTGACCGCCGCGGGCGTGCACCAGACGGCTGATCTCGGCCAGACCGCGCGTCATGATGAGGGCAAGCGTGTTGTCGCCCGCGCCCGAGCCGGCGGAGATGCCGCACACGATGGCGATGACGTTTTTCATGGCGCCGCAGACCTCGACGCCAGTCATGTCCTGCGACAGGTAGATGCGGAAGGCCGTGGAAAGCAACAGCTCCTTAAAGGTCTCCCCCACCTGCGTATCTTCGCTGGCGATGACGGCGGCCGAAAGCCCGCCGCGGCAGATCTCCTCGGCATGGTTGGGGCCCGAGAGCGCCGCCACACGCGACTCGTTGCCGATCTCGCTGGCGATGACCTCGCTCATGAGCAGGCCGGACTCAGGCTCGATGCCCTTGGTGAGGCACAGAACCGGTGTCTCGTCCGCGATGAACGGCGCCGCCTGGTGGCAGACGTCGCGCAGGTGCGTCGAAGGCACGGCAAAGATGATGGCCTCGGCGCCGGCGAGCGCCTGGGCCAAGTCCGTCGTGGCGACAACGTTTTCCGGCAGCACGTAGTCCACCAGATAGCGGGGATTTCGGTGCTCGCCGTTAATGCCCTGTCTCTTATACACATCTCCGAGCCCACGAGACATGCGCAGAT
>UQPL01000211.1:0-2378 GCA_900542895.1 uncultured Collinsella sp.
GATTCTGTCGCTCTGGGTGGGCTCGATTGTGCTGGCGGCCATGATGAAGGTCTCGGTTGACGATGAGCTTATCAACGAGCTCATCCCCGTGCGCCTGCACGAGATCTACCTGGGCCGCTACCTGTTCTTTGGCGGTCTGGCCCTGCTGCAGGCAACGCTCGTGTGTGCGGGCGACATCCTGTTCTTTGGCATCCAGTGCGACGACCCGCTGCAGTTTGTGCTGGCGGGCTGGGTCGCGAGTCTCGTGTTCTCCAATATCGTCTACACGCTTACGGTTTCGTTTGGCGATATCGGCAAGGCGCTCGCCGTCGTGCTGCTGGTCATGCAGGTCGGCGGTTCGGGCGGCACGTTCCCCATCGAGATGACCGGCCCCGTGTTCCAGGCGATCTATCCGTTCCTGCCGTTCACCCACGGCATCAACGCCATGCATGCCGCCATGGCCGGTGCGTACCACATGGAGTACTGGATTGAGCTAGGCATTCTGGCGAGCTATCTGATTCCGTCGCTGGCACTGGGCGTCGTCTTCCGCCGCCCGGTCATCAAAGCCAACGACTGGATCATCGAAAAACTGGAGTCAACCAAATTGATTTAGTTCAGCAACGTAAACGCCGTCGGAACATCGAGATCTTCCAACCCGATGCTTTAGCGTAGTGAATTGCACGGGCTGCTTGGTTGTTGCTACAGTAGCGGGGCGTGCCGGGGGTCCGGTGCGCCCTGCTTTTATTTGACCATGAGGCGGCACGCAGCCATGCGCGTGCGGACACCACGCCCAGATTGAGCGCGAGGATGCCCTATGGCCCAGCATGCCACTGACAATATCGAAATGATGCCCGATAGCCCTGTTGCTCGCGAGGACCTGGGCGCGGGCGGCACCTCCCGCGGCGCCGGCGCTCGCTCGCCGCTGTTCTGGAAAGTCCTGCTGCTTTCGGTGGCAGTCGTCTGGGGCTACTCCTTTACGACCATGAAGGACGCGCTCGACACCATTCCGGTGTTCGAACTGCTCTACGTGCGCTTTCTGCCTGCGGCGTTGGTCATGTTTTTCATCTTCCACAAGCGCATCATCGCGCACCTCAACGCCCGCAACCTTATCGTCGGACTTGGCATGGGCGCACTTATGTGGGCCGCCTACGCCCTGCAGACAGTCGGTCTGGCGCACACCACGGCGGGCAAGAATGCTTTTTTGACGGGCACGTATTGCATCGTTGTGCCGTTCGCGAGCTATTTTCTGAGCGGCGAAAAACTCACCCGCTATAACCTGGGCGCGGCGCTGTTGTGCTTGGCGGGCATTGGCTTGGTGGCGCTCGATAGCGTTGAATTCAACATCGGTGATGTCATTACGCTGGCGGGTGCGGTCTTTTTCGCCATCCAGATGGCGGTGACTGCCAAGTACGGTCGCAAAATGGACATCAACGTCATCACGTTTTGGATGTTTGTGGGCAACGGCGTGCTGAGCCTGGCAACGTCGCTGCTATTCGAGACCCAAGCGCCTCTGTCCGTGTGGACGCCGAGCTTTATCAGCGCGATGGCGTTTCTCTCGGTTGGTTGCACATGCGCGGCTCTGCTCATCCAAAACGTCGGCCTGGCGCATGTCTCGGCCTCGACGGGCTCACTGCTCCTTTCGATGGAGTCGCCTTCGGGCGTGCTGTTCTCGGTGCTGCTGATGGGGGAGGCGCTCACCTCGCGCCTGCTCGCCGGCTTCGCGCTCATCTTTCTTTCGATTATCTTGAGCGAGACGCATTTCGATTTCTTGCGCCGAAAATCACACCCGCAATTGTAAACAACTTGTTGCGCCGCCCTCCCAGGGCGGCATTTTTTATGCGTCGCCCTTAAAGTAGTACCTTGCACTTTACGCTATCAAAGTGCTTGCTGCAAAAACGTTACTGGAGGGCATCTATGGCACCAGCACTGTCCGATCTTCAACCGCAATCAGCGCCCAAGGCCACCGCGGCGGCGCAGACCGCTATCGGTGACGGTCTTGTTGCAGAAGCTCAGGCTTTTGCAGACGAGCTCGCTGCGTGGCGACACGATTTACATCAGATGCCCGAGCTCGGTAACAATCTTCCGCAGACGTCTGCCTATATCCAGGCACGTCTGGACGAGATGGACATCCCCCATACCACGCTCGTCGACGGTTCCTGCGTCGTTGGCCTGATCGGTGCCGGTGCGGCCGCGGCCGCTCAGGGCAATGGCACGTGCAAGGACGAGCGGGCCGGAACGGTCGTCATGCTCCGAGGCGATATGGATGCCCTGCCCGTTGTCGAGGAATCCGGCGAGCCCTTTGCATCCACCAATGGCTGCATGCATGCTTGCGGTCACGATATGCACGCGACGGCCCTGCTTGGTGCGGCGCGCCTGCTCAAGGCCCGCGAGGCCGAGCT
>UQPL01000212.1:0-2306 GCA_900542895.1 uncultured Collinsella sp.
CGAGTGCCTATCTGAGCTGCCAGTTCAGCAATTGGATGGGCATTGCCGCATTTGCCGCAACCGATTCTCAGATCGCGTACTATCTGGCGCGCATCGCGACCACACTCGCCGTCTTTGCCGTCCTGTTGCATTGGGCCGGCGACATCGGCCCGCGCTTGGCGATTAAAAGCACCACCGAGTTGGGCATCCTTTTAATCCTACCGCTCGTCTATTACGTCTTTGACTATGCCACCAACGTCTACACCACGCTGTTCCACTCGGGCTCGGTGGTGACGGTTGAGTTTTTAGCCTTTGCGCTCTGTGCCTTCTATCTTATGTTTCTTGCCGTTTACCTGCGCGAATACGAAGAAAAGGAAACCGCCGAGCGAGAGCGATGGATGCTCGAAACCCGCGACAGCGCCGCCATCAAAGAGCTCGAGGCCTGGCGTCAATCTGGGCGCGAGCTGTCGATTCTTCGCCACGATATGCGCCACTTCCTACGCGGTCTGGCCGCTTTGATTGAGGAGGGCCACACCGACGAGGCGCTCAAACGCATCGACGAACTCTGCGAAGCCGGCGACCGCACCGCCGTACGCCGCTTCTGCGCCAACGAGACCGTAAACATTGCGCTTTCGTCATTTAACTCGGAAATTAATAGAAACGGCATTACCGCCAACCTGCGCGCCGCCGTACCCGAAACCATCCATGTAGGTGACGCCGACCTGTTTAGTGTGCTCTCAAATGCCTTGGAAAACGCTATCACCGCCGCAAGCGCCGCGCCCCAAGGAAAGCGATTCGTCGACTTTGACCTGCGATTGGAGGACGGTCAGCTGCTGCTGTTAGTTTCCAACACGTTTGACCGCGCGCCGCGCATGGTCGACGGCATGCCTATAACCCAGCATGCGGGCCACGGCTTTGGCACCAAGAGCATCAAACTTGCCGTGGAGCGCATGAACGGCAACTGCCAGTTCCGCATTAACGGCGATCGGTTTGAGCTGCGCGCTGTGGTGTAGAAGTGCGGCGCCGATCTTGCGGCGTGGTTTGCCCGCCAGGCAATCGCTCGCCGACGCCAATCCGCTACAGCGGAGCGGCCGGCGGGGTCAGCTGCTTGATGTAGGCCCACATGCGCTGCTTGGCCGCCTTGTCGGTCAGCGCTGCCTCAAAGCCATCGAGCGCGAGCACGCGGCGGCCCTGCACATGGGCGACCAGGCCGGGCTTGAGCATGGCGGTGTCGAAGTCATCAATCGCCACGAGCATATCGGCGTAGGTTTCGCGCATGACATCGGCCGCGCTGTTATCGAGCAGCAGCACCGCCTCGGGATCCAGAGCCTCAAGCGCCTCGCGGAACAGGTCGCACGGCAGGGCATGGCCCACCGTCACAGCTCCGTCGCCCGCGCCGGCAACACTCGCCAGCACACAAAACTCTTCGGGCGCGTAACCGATTGCCCCGAGCGCCTTGCGCAATGCGGCGCCATCCGCGCCGGCGGCAAGTTCGCCGCCCGAGCGCTCGGCCTCGTCCAAATCGCCTTTGACCAGCACGATCGGCGAGCACGCGTTGCCCGCGATACGCACGCCACGGCCCGCGAGCGATGCGAGCTCCTGCTCGGTCGCCTGGGCGATGGCTTCTTTTTTCTGGCTTTGTGACGTGGGCATGCGCTCTCCAATCGTTTGCGTGCCCACCATTATATAAAAGAGCCGCCCGCGAGTGGTTGCTTTGCGGGCGGCTGGGTATAAGCACGGTCGTACTGAGTTTTACGCGGCTGAGCCGCGTCACATTATGGAGGTCACCATGGCTGACATTAAGCAGATTACCCCCGAGAACTTCGATTCCGTCGTTAACGACAGCCTGCCCGTGCTGGTTGATTTTTGGGCACCGTGGTGCGGGCCCTGTCGATCCCTCTCGCCCATCGTTGACGAGGTTGCCGATGAGCTGGCGGGCAAGCTTGCCGTTGCCAAATGCAACGTCGACGACAACCAGGACCTGGCCATGAAGTATGGCGTCATGAGCATCCCCACGCTGATTGTGTTTAAGAACGGCGAGGAGATTGACCGCTCGGTTGGCGCTCTGCCCAAGGCGAGGCTGCAGGCGCTGCTGGAGAAGCATCTGTAATACGCTTGTTACTTACCCGCCGTCCATGAGCGCTTTTGCACCGCTCGCCGGACTGCCGGGCGCGGCGCGGACGACCACGGATAGTATGGTAGTTACAAACAGCCCCCAGTGAACGGGTGCGAGTCACACAGACTCGCACCCGTTTTCTTATGCAGCTGCGCACAGAGCGGGCGTAGTAAAATCTGAACCACTGAACTGCCCCATACAAAAGGAGATT
>UQPL01000213.1:0-2303 GCA_900542895.1 uncultured Collinsella sp.
ACGAACCGTGCCAACATGGATATGGCCGACCGCGTGATCTCGATCGTGGCACTGGTATTTGGAGCGGTGTGCGTGTGTGCCCTGCTCGCGCACGTGCTGTTTGTCTAGCGACCGCCGGTTGCAAAGGCTATACACTTGGAACCACCACAAGGGAAACCACCACAAAGGTGCCTGTCCCCTGTGGTGGTTTTTGTTTTTGAGAGAGGGGCGGGGCGCTGATGGACGTCCGTACGGACGGTGATATTGCCGATAGCTTTTGGTGGCGGCGCACAACGCTGACGCGCCGCACTCCTCTGTATGACGCCTGCGTGTCGGTGGGGCTGCTGGTCGCGGCGACGATTGTGGGCGCGCTGCTCGACCATCCGGGTCTCGCGCCGAGCATCATGATCGTCTATGTGTTCGCCGTTCAGCTGTGCGCATTCTTTACCTGGAGTCGCCTGTATTGCTTGCTGAGCTCGGCTGCCGCCGTGGCGCTCTACAACTTCTTGTTTGTCGACCCGCGCTACTCGCTGTCGCTTATCGACCGCGGCTATCCCGGCATGTTCTTCATCATGTTTGTGGTCTCGCTTGTGTCGAGCTCGATTGCGTTGGCCCTGCGCCGCGCCTTGGCACAGGCTGCCGCCAGCGACCGCCGCACGCATATGGTGCTCGAGACCAACCGCATGCTGCAGCGGTGCGCCGATCAGCAGCAGATTGTCCATGCTATGTCAACGCAGCTGGCGCGTCTTTCGGGCTGTCCGGTCGTGTGGTACAGCGCTGACGCCGAGGGCGATGACCTGCTGCCGCGTGCGACGTACACGGCCGTGGGCGATGCCGCGCCGGTGCACGAGCTGGCGCCGCAGATGCCGCCGCGGCTCTCGGCGTCCGCCTATGTGGGAACGCCGCTCGACGCCACGTTTGGCGGCTCGGCGTTTTATGGCATCTACCTGACGGTTCGCACGGGCGACGGCTTCGTGCGCTCGGGCGACCCCGCCTCGGTGGTGGGCGTGCTGGCTATCGTTGCCGAGCCCGACGTGCTGACGCACGAGGAGCGGACGCTTGCCGATGCCATCGTGAGCGAAGGCGAGCTGGCACTCGATCGCGCCCGCGCCATGGAGGCCCGCGAGGAGGCGGCGGTGCTCGCCAAAAACGAACAGTTGCGCGCCAACCTGCTGCGCTCAATCTCGCACGATCTGCGCACGCCGCTTACCAGTATTTCGGGTAATGCCGACGTGCTGCTCGACCAGGGCTCGACCGGCACCGCCGTGCTCGACGCCCAAACGCGCCGCGGCCTGCTCCTGTCCATTCGCTCGGATGCGCAATGGCTCAACGCCACCGTCGAGAACCTGCTCGCCATCACCAAGCTCGAGGGTGGCGGTATGCGCCTGTCGACCACGCTTGAGCTCATGGACGATATCGTCGAGGAGGCACTGCGCCACGTGAACCCTGCCGTGCGCGAGCACGACCTTAAGGTGGTGGCGTGCGATGAGCCGGCGCTCGTCAACGTCGATGCGCGCCTGATGGTGCAGCTGGTGGTCAATCTGGTGAACAACGCCATCACCTATACGCCCGCGGGCTCGCATATCATGATTTCGATTAGCGTCGACGATGGATGCGTGGCGTGCTCGGTGGCCGATGACGGCCCGGGCATCGCACCCGAGGACCGCGAGCGGATCTTTGAGTCGTTCTACACCGCCAACCACGGTCTGGCTGACAGTCACCGCAGCGTGGGCCTGGGTCTTTCGCTCTGCCGCTCCATTGCGCTGGCGCATGGCGGTAGCATAGAGGTTGCCGCGGCGGACCCGCACGGCTCGGTCTTTACGATTGAGCTTCCTGCCGCCGACGTTTCGTTTGATAAGGAGTAGCGCTGTGCCGAACTCTGCCGTAAAACCGCTCATCTTGGTCGTTGAGGACGACCCCGCCGTTCGCAATCTTATCGTTGCCGCGCTCGAGGCACACGGCTTGCGTCATATGGCCGTTGAGACTGCCCATGCCGCCATCGCCGCCGCCTCATCGCAGGCACCGAGCATTGTGCTGCTCGATCTGGGCCTGCCCGATATGGACGGCGTCAAGGTGGTGGAGTCGGTGCGCGCATGGTCGGGCATGCCGATTATCGTGGTCTCGGCGCGCAGCGAGGATGCGGACAAAATCCGCGCGCTCGATGCCGGTGCCGACGACTATCTGACCAAGCCGTTTTCGGTCGAGGAGCTGCTCGCGCGCATTCGCACGACGCTCAGGCGCCTTTCGTATGCGCAAACGGGCGGTGTTGCCTCCGAGGGCTCGTTCGATACCGGTGAGCTGCATATCGATTTTGATGCCGGCAT
>UQPL01000214.1:0-2287 GCA_900542895.1 uncultured Collinsella sp.
CTGCGCATGTCTCGTGGGCTCGGAGATGTGTATAAGAGACAGCTACCAGCGCATTTGCTCCGAGTGCATTCGCTTCTCGGCCTTTGTGGTCGACGATGACGAGTGCGATCGCGGCGTCCACGGCACCAACGAGCGCATTACCCGCCGCGCCTACCTCCAGGGTGTCCGCTTCCTCATCGCCCTGCTCCATACGCTCTAGCCAAAAAGCAAGCCCTTGGTGCAATGGGGTCAGGTTTGTTTGCACCAATCATTCCGTGCGGGTTATATGCAGGTTTGCCTGCGCACGCTATCATGTATAGGTTAGACCGCAATTATGTACCCCATACGCGAAGGGATGCGCATGTATCTGAAGATCGACATGCTCTAGCTGGACTTACCCCCGCAGCGGCGCCCCGCGCCCCATCAATTCTGCCGATTTTCGCCTTCACGCATATAAAGGAGTCCGTCATGCGCGACAAGCTCGAAAAGATCATCAAGGCCTACGAGGAGCTCGAGAAGAAGCTTTCTGACCCGGCCGTCGCCTCCGATATCAAGGAGTTCACGCGTCTCAACAAGGAGTACGCGCACCAGTCCGACCTCATTGCCGCCTCGCGCGAGTACATCGGCGCGCTCGATGACATCGAGGCTGCCAAGGAAATGCTGCACGATACCACCGATGCCGATGAGAAGGAGATGCTCCAGATGGACATCTCCGAAAACGAGGCCAAGCTCCCCCAGCTCGAGGAAGACATCAAGTACATGCTCATTCCGAGCGACCCCAACGACGACAAGAACACCATCGTCGAGATCCGCTCCGCCGCCGGCGGCGACGAGGCGGCCATCTTCGCCGGCGACCTGTACAAGATGTATCAGCGCTTTTGCGAGTCGCGCGGCTGGAAGACCACCGTGCTCGATTCCAGCCCCAGCGAGGCCGGCGGCTTTAAGTCCATTGAGTTCAAGGTCGAGGGCGACCGCGTTTACTCCGTCATGAAGTTCGAGTCCGGCGTGCACCGCGTCCAGCGCGTCCCCAAGACCGAGTCCCAGGGCCGCATTCAGACCTCCACGGCTACCGTAGCCGTGCTTCCCGAGGCCGAGGAAATCGACGTCCAGATCAACCAGTCCGACCTGCGCATCGACACCTACTGCGCCTCCGGCCCTGGCGGTCAGTGCGTTAACACTACCTACTCCGCCGTGCGCATCACCCACTTGCCCACCAACACTGTGGTGCAGTCGCAGGAACAGCGTTCCCAGATCCAGAACCGCGAGGTCTGCATGCAGATGCTGCGCGCCCGTCTGTACGAGATGGAACTCGAGAAGCAGCAGGCCGAGCTCGGTGCCGAGCGCCAGAGCCAGATCGGCCACGGCAACCGTTCCGAGAAGATCCGTACTTACAACCAGCCCCAGGACCGCGTGACCGATCACCGTATCGGCTTCAACTCCACCTACAACGGCGTCCTTCTGGGCGATCAGCTCGGTACCGTCATCGAGGCGCTCGCCGCCGCCGAGCGAGCCGAGAAGCTGGCGCAGGCTGTTTAGGTTACGGCGTTTTACCAAACGCCGTAACGGCTCGACGCTGCGCGCCGCCCAGAGCGACAATTTGTCATTCAAAAGGCAAGGCATGACCAGAAGGTCTATGCCCTGCCTTTTTCATGCCAACTCGTTCGCTCTGGACGTCGCTCGCTGACATTGCCAAAACATCGGCGTTTCCTTGGTTGTCAAATGATCCGTAGGGAGTCATTGGGGACGTTGCCTTGAGATTTTATTCAGTCGGCTGTGATGGCATTTGAGCTGTTTGCCTGCTTAAAGCAATTAACGTCGTGTATCTGCTATTGAAAATATTGCTCAAAAAATCGTCCAAGAAGTCGCGAGGTGATTTTTGATGCGTCGCGCGTCAAGTGATTTGGCAAGTTCTTGGTTAGATATTGGTCAGTTTTGGGGCAACCTTGCCAAAAGCTTGACGAATGCAAATCTAGACGTCGGCGAATGAACACTTTGAGCGAGCCCGGTGCAAAATTCTGGGCTGATTCTCGATAATCGCCTTCAATCGTCCCTTGCCAAGCGCTGGCCTCGCGTACAATCTGCTCCGACATTCGCGCGCCGTCCGGCGCTTAAGAGGGGAGGGCCCCATGGCAAACGAGATTTGGACCATCAAGCGTTGTCTCGAGTGGACCAAGGAGTACCTGGCCGAGCGCGGCGAGGAGCACCCCCGTCTTTCTGCCGAGTGGCTGCTGTGCGCCGCCACGGGCCTGGCGCGCATTGACCTATATATGCGCTGTCTCTTATACACATCTGACGCTGCCGACGAAGG
>UQPL01000215.1:0-2258 GCA_900542895.1 uncultured Collinsella sp.
CGAGCTCCACGTAGACACAGACCTTGGCCTCTTTGTCGAGCGCCGGCAGCGAGGCGAACGCGGTCGACTGCTCACGCTGACGACGCAGGATATCCAGGGCGCCCGCATCGAAATATTCGATGGCAGCCGCATGGGACAGGACGGGACGCACAGAATCGGTGAAGGACACAGCCTTGTCTTCGCTGTCAAAGAAACAGCTCACACCCCAAACGACCGCAGGCGCCGCCTGCAGGGCAATCTCGAGCTCGGTGATAACGCCGAGCGTGCCGCAAGCACCGATAAAGAGGTCGATGGCGTCCATTTCGTCCGCAACGAAATAGCCCGAAGCATTTTTGGTCTTGGGCATGGTGTAGTCGGGAAGGTCGAGCTCGAGCGTGCGGCCCTGCACCGTGACGAGCGAAAGGCGACGACCCTGTGCAAAAACCTCGCCACGGTGAAGCTCGAGCAGGTCGCCATCGGCCAGCGCGACATGAAGGCCCGTGACGTGAGGGCGCATGGGGCCGTAAGCGTAGCTACGGGCGCCGGAAGCGTTGCATGCCGCCATGCCGCCCAGACAGGCAGACGCCTCGGTGGGATCGGTGGGAAAGAACTGCTCGGGGGCCTCTTGGAACTCCTCGTAGGCCTCAAGCGATGCCTGGTCCCAACCAGCAGTCGGCAGCACCTTCTTGCTCAGCTGCTTGCGCAGCTCCGAGAGCACAACGCCCGGCTCCACGCGCAGCAGAAATTGGCCTTGTTCATCGCGGCGAAGGCCCAAGTAGCGATTCATACGGGAAGTATTGAGGATATGCCCGCCGTGGGGCACGGCACCGGCGGCAAGGCCGGTTCGGGCGCCCTGAACCGTTACCGGGACACACTCGGCATGGAGCTTTCCCAAAATGGTGCGGACCTCGTCTTCCGTCGTCGGAAACGAGATGCTCGAGGCCTCGCCCGATGCGCGAGACTCATCGCGACCATACTCTTCAAACTCGTCGGTGAAGGGTTTGATGGTTGCAGACACGCGAACTCCCCCTTTAGCTAACTACAGTGTTTGCAGGGAGATGTTACCGCATCGTTTCGTCGACGTGTTCGAGACCGTCTCCATAATTGGCGATTTTTACGTTCGTGCAATTCGGCGAGCGGCTTGATTTCCTCGGCAGACGATGCTTTTGACACATATGGCCCCGCCGTCGCCGACCGCGCGATTGTCGCTTGAAAAAAGTTGGGGTATTTTTTGCCGCCTTTTACCTGCGGAGACACCAATCCGTCAAGCATTTGGTCAGCAATTGGTCAAGTAGCGGCTGATACCGTCGGCATCGACAGCCAAAACCGACAGAAGTTTTGGTCCCAGAAGCAGGGAGGTTCCCATGGCATATTACTGGCCCCAGTACGGCATCGCCATCGAAGTCGACGACGATCCCCATCTCCTGCCTTTCGACGAAGAGGCATTCCCCGATACGACGGTCTACCACGTTACCACCGATGTGATCTGCGACCCCGAGTCGTTCTCGGCGCTCGCCCACCGCATCGCGCATATCCACGACATCGAGCTCCCTCCCGACTTCGACGAGCTTGTCTACTCACGCCGCCTGATGCTTCACATGCTCTTTGGAGCGAACCCGTCCACCTTTGCGCGCATCTATACCGCCAAGGATGCCGCATGAGCGCGAAGAAGCCACCCCACTTTGCAGGCCTGGGTCGTCGCAAGAAGCTCATCGTTGCCTGCTTGGCCATCGTCTGTGCCCTTGTCGCCGTAGGACTATACGTTTGGCAGTCGCAGCCCGTACCCGAGGCGGGCGCTTCGGTCACGACGGCCGAGGGCAAAACGCGCCAGGAAATCCAAGATGAGCTCGACGCCATCGTCCGCGACAACATGATGACGATTTCGGTCGCGCCGGTCGCTCAGCTGCAGGAGGACGGCAAGCTGCGCGTCAACGTGCAAAACGTCCAAGACAATAAATTTCCCCAGCGATTCCGCGTCATCCAAAACGACGAGACCATGTACGAATCCGGTGTGGTCGAGACCGGCAAGACAATCGAGACGTGCCCCGCCGGCGACATCAAAGAAGGCGAGGCGTACATCGAGATCCAGGCACTCGATGCAAAGACCCTCGACAGCCACGGCAATCCGACACGTGTCAAGGTACGGGTTGAGCAAACCGAGAACTAGCCTTCCGGCCGACACGGCATCGCATGCAATTCACCAGCATTCGTCCAATCATCGCGGGGACGGCCCGCGGCGAATAGAAAGGAACGACCATGGACATCACCAGGAACATGAA
>UQPL01000216.1:0-2241 GCA_900542895.1 uncultured Collinsella sp.
CCATTACCGGTCGCGCCATCGACATCGTGTCGCCGATCGGCAAGGGTCAGCGTGGTTTGATCGTATCGCCGCCCAAGGCCGGCAAGACCACGATCCTCAAGAAGATCTGCCAGTCCATCTCGATCAATAATCCCGAGGTACACCTCATCTGCCTGCTCGTCGACGAGCGCCCCGAAGAGGTCACCGACATGCAGCGCTCCATTAAGGGCGAGGTCGTGGCCTCCACCTTCGATATGCCCGCGGACAACCACACTCGCGTGGCCGAGCTCGTCATCGAGCGTGCCAAGCGCATCGTGGAGCTGGGCGGCGATGTCGTGGTGGTGCTCGACTCCATCACGCGCCTTGCCCGCGCCTACAACCTGGCGGCACCTGCCTCGGGCCGCATCCTCTCTGGCGGCGTAGATTCGGCGGCCCTGTATCCGCCCAAGCGCTTCCTGGGCGCAGCCCGCAATATCGAGAACGGTGGCTCGCTCACCATCCTGGCCTCCGCACTCATCGATACCGGTTCCAAGATGGACGAGGTCATCTTTGAGGAGTTCAAGGGCACCGGCAACATGGAGCTTAAGCTCGACCGCGACCTGGCCGACCGCCGTATCTTCCCGGCTATCGACCCTGTTGCCTCCGGTACGCGTAACGAGGACCTGTTGGTCGACGAGCAGATGCGTCCGTTTGTCTTTGGCCTGCGTCGCATTCTTGCCGGCATGAACAACACCGAGCGCGCAGCCGCGTCGTTTATCAAGGGTCTTAAGGGCACCAACACCAACCAGGAGTTCCTGGTGCGTTCGGCCAAAAAACACAGCGACTACGAGCAGACGTTCTAGGTTGTCATCCACACGCGGCGATAGTCATCAATGCAATAAAGGGTCGGGGCTTTGAGCCTCGGCCCTTTTCCATATCGCCGCTTCGCGCTTTTTTTGACCATAAGACTGGCAAGCAGCAGGTTTCCCGTTTCAATCCGACATCGTCGCTTGCAATCGACAGGGCGGTTTCGCATAATAGCTTTTAAGCTTCGCGACGGAAAACGCAGATGAAACGAACCATATACCGTTGCTTTGGGGCATAGCCCTGCTTCATCTTCTCTCGCGCAGCCAACTGAATGATGCGATTTGGGTGCTGGAAGATGGGGAGAGCTCATGGCTTCTTCTGATGCAACACAACGAGCAGTCCTTGCCGGACTTTCGTGCGGGATCGGCCTTGCCGCTCCCGTGGCTATGTATGCCGCGACGCTGCCGTTTTCGTCGGTGAACGAGACGGTCGTGGCGGGTGCGGTTCCCTTCGCCGTGGGCGCGGTGGCGGGCGTGGGTATCTATGCCGCCTCGCTGGGCATCTCCGAGTACCGTGCGCAGCGTGAAGAGCGTCTGTTCCAGCCCGATGCCATGGGCGGTGCCGCCAATCTCAATCAGCATCAAAGCGAGTTCAAGACCGCCTCGATTCCAGCTCAGCAGCAGGATGCGATTCCTTACGCTGCGGCTTCTGCTTCTCAGGCTCAGGCGGAGCAGTCTACCTCGGCATTCCTTTCCGGCCTGACTGGTGCGTTCCAGCGCCGTCATGCCGATGATGGTGTCCCTACCATCGCTCGAGCCGCAGATGCTATGGACGAGGACGAGGCTTGGTCCATGATCGACGGTATGCTCGACGACGATTCGCCGGTGAGCTGCGACCCTGCACGCTCGCGCGACGTCTATCAAGTCGCCATCGACGAGCTCACCAACGGCGGGCAGACCGGCTCCTTCAATCGCGACGACATCGCCGCCGCGTCACGCGCCGTGTCTGGCTCCCAGGCCGCCCCTGCGGGCAGCACGGCGGCTTTCGTGGCACTCGTCGCCAACGCGGCAGCCAATAACGCCTACAGCGCTACCTCGGCGGACGCGAACGCTTCTGCCGACAATTCGTACGTTGATGAAGCCATGGCCGCGGACGAGGAGGCCGTTGCCGCCCGCCGTGCCGCCGAAAGCTCGCTTTGGGGCGCTCCTGCCCAGCAGCAGGCGGCTGAGGCTGCGCCGTACAATGCAAACCTCGCCAGCATGCCTATCATCTCCGGTGCCGCGGACATCGATCTTGATGACCTCGATGAGCCTGCAGCCATCACCGCATCGATTGATGCCCAAGATCGCATCGACACCGGCGACCTTCCGGACGCCTCGCTCGAGGTTGATGTTCCCATGGCCGATTACTCGGGCCACGAGGACATGTGGGCCGCCGCCACCGCGATCCTGGATGAGATTGACGAGCCTGCTACTG
>UQPL01000217.1:0-2235 GCA_900542895.1 uncultured Collinsella sp.
TGGGAGAAGGCTACCGCTCGCCGCGCCAAGGTTGATTACGCGCACGCCGAGTAACATGCCCGGTGCAAACATCGCTTGAATGTGAAGCCGCCTGGCCGACTCCGCGCAATGCAACGTATTACATGCCCCCGGAAAGCGATTTGTCCGCTTTCCGGGGGCTTTTTGTTGTTGCGCGCATCCACGCACATATTCAAAACCTCTCGCACAGATAAAATCAGATTTCCGATCGCCTGACAGCTCTATATGACTCTGTTTTTGGGTACATTGTTGTCCCGATATTGAGCTTGGGGGATGTATGAATGATGAGACGATGGGCCAAGAGGATGCGGCCCAAGATGCAGAAGCTTGCGCTGAGGCCTTGGAGAGCTTAGACCGGATTTCACTCGATGAGATTGCGTTTGACGATTCGGGCGTTGATGTGCAGGATGAGCCGGAAACCGAGGCGCAGTCCGATGATCAGGATGCAGGCGACGTTGAGCCTGCCGAGGATGAGGCAGATCACGAAGACACCGAAAGCGAGGCCGGCAACCAGCCCGAATCCGACACGGGCGAGGAAACCGTCTTGCTCGACAGCTTGCCGGCCGAGGATTCGCTGACCCGCGAGCTTCCTGGCCTGGGTTCCGCACCAGCCGTGGACGAGACCATCGCCATGGGCGATATTCCCCTACCATCCGTTCCTTCGGCACGCGAAGCCGAGGTTCGCCATCGCAAGATGTCGCCCAAGCGCCGCAATTTGATGGTCGCCGGTGTCGTAGCCGTCGCACTTGTCGCGGGCGGCGCAGGCTACGCCGCATGGAACGGATACCAACAGGAGCAGGCTGCCGTTGCCGCCGCCAATGCGCACACGATGATGTCGGTGCAAATTGGCGTGCGTGCCGCAGGGCTCGATTGCTCGACTGGCTCCAAGATTCCCGTACAGGTGAGCGGGCAGGACTCCGACGGCTCATCCGTGAGCGAAACGCTCTACGTTGATGAGCACGGCCGCGGCATCAAACTGCTGCCCGGCGATTACACGCTCTCCATCGCTGCCTCCCCCATCGCGGCCGACGGCACCATCTATACCGTCCCGACCACCAAGACGCAGGCCACCGTTAAGAGCGATGGACAGGATTTAAGTGCCCAGGCTACCTTTAAGCTCAAGGTGCCTTCGGCCGACACGGTAACCGACGACCAGATCGATGCCGCCGCCAAATATGCCGAGGAGGGAGGCGCGAGCTCCGCCGCCACCGCCAAGGTGCTCCAGCAGGCAGCAACCGCGCGGCGCGACGCCGCCGTCAATGCCGTGAGCGCGCAAAAGGCACAGGCGGCCCGTGATGCCGACGCCCGTCACAAGGCAACCGACCTTTACCAGCTCGATATCCCCGTCGAGTGGTACGGCAAGGTCGAGACTTGGCAGAATGGCAGCACGCTATGCATCTATCTTGCCGGCGACAGCAATACGCCGATCGTGACGCTCGTCGCGGTGCGCGAGGGCGAGAGCTTTACGCCCGATGAGGGCGATACGGTTTTGGGTGCGGCCAATCTAGGCAACGGTTATACCGTCTACGCCAGCGGCCCCGTCTATCCGTACGTGGTGCCCCAGACCATCAACGGACGGACGCAGAATTCCGTGTCGACCTACCCCATGGACACGGCCATTGAGCTTGTCGAGCTTACGACCGGCAACCGCTACACCTATAGCCAGATCAAGAACGTACTGGTCGGCAAAGACGGCAAAGCCGACGCCGCGACCAAACTCGAGACCGACTACCTCGCCCAGGTTCTGATGCCGAGCATCAAGGCTCAGGACTAGCGCCAGGGGTCGGCTTCGAACATCGGCTCGCGCTCGGGGCGGCGATCGCTGTAGGGATCGTAGCCGTCATCGTCCTCGTTCTCGGCACGGATGTAGGGGTCGCACGGCTTGGGCGCCGGTTTGGACGTGGGCTTGGGCGCCGGCGCACTTGTTTTGATCTCGTCTTTCATCTGCATATCTCCTTGCCATGTACTCATGCTCAACATCAACGATTGTCGCACGAAAAAGGGCGGCGGACCCAATTGGATCCGCCGCCCTTGGCATTTAGAGACGGCTGGCAGATTTTAAGGCATGGCCCAAAATCTACTCGGCGTCGGGAACCTCGTAGGTGGCCGCCGGCGTGTTGTCGCACACAACGGTAAAGCCGCCGTCCTTGTCGACATCGACCGTCACCTGATCGCCCTCGCGCACTGTGCCGTCGATGATGGCCGCCGCGATGGCGT
>UQPL01000218.1:0-2219 GCA_900542895.1 uncultured Collinsella sp.
TGTATAAGAGGCAGGCCGCACCTTTGAGGAGGCCTTCGGCAAGGCTATGCGCTCGCTGGAGGACGGCCACCAGGGCATTTGCGCCGGTGGCAAAGAGGGTGCCGGCAAGCTGAGCGACGATGAGCTCGCTCAAGCCGTGGCAACGCCGACCGAGCACCGCATCTTCTTTGTGGTCGAGGCCCTGCGCCGTGGCTGGGACATCGCTCGCATCCATGCCATCTGCGGTATCGATCCGTGGTACCTCAACCGTATCAACGATATGGTGCGGGTCCAGGAGAGCATCCGCGACCTGCGTGTGGAGGATATCGACGCCGACGCGATGCGCCTGCTCAAGCAGTACGGCACGAGCGATGCCGAGATCGCCGCGCTGACCGGTTCGGACGAGCGCTTTGTGCGCGCCTACCGCAAGGGCCTGGGCGTGGTTCCCAGCATGAAGACGGTCGATACCTGCGCTGCGGAGTTCTCGAGTGCCACGGAGTACCACTACAAGACGTACGAGAACATCTACCGCACGAGCCCGGATGCCAAGAAGTGCGTGGCTCCCGACGAGACCACGCCGGCGGACAAGCCCAAGGCGATGATCCTGGGCGCCGGCCCCAACCGCATTGGCCAGGGTATCGAGTTCGATTACTGCTGTGTGCACGCGAGCTACGCGCTGGCGGCCCGCGGCTTTGAGACCATCATGGTCAACTGCAATCCCGAGACCGTCTCGACCGACTATGACACGTCCGACCGTCTGTACTTTGAGCCGCTCACCTACGAGGACGTCATGGATGTCATCGATGTTGAGCGACCCGACGGCGTCGTGGTGACGCTCGGCGGCCAGACTCCGCTTAAGCTGGCGCGCATGCTCGAGGAAAGCGGCGTAAACATCATGGGCACCAAGCCCGATGCCATCGACTTTGCCGAGGACCGCGAGCGCTTCGCTGCTCTGCTTGACAAGCTGGGCATCATGTACCCGCCGGCGGGCCAGGCCACCTCGTTTGAGGAGGCCGAGGCCGTTGCCACGCACATCGGCTACCCGCTGCTGGTGCGTCCGAGCTACGTGCTGGGCGGCCGCGGCATGATGATCGCCTACGATGCCGAGCATCTGCGCGATTACATGGCCGAGGCTGCGCGCATTAGCCCCGACTACCCGGTGTATCTGGACCGCTTCTTGGAGGGCGCGATCGAGTCCGATGTCGACGCCCTGTGCGATGGCGAAGAGGTCTACATCGGCGGCATTCTGGAGCATATCGAGGAGGCCGGTATTCACTCCGGCGACTCTGCGACCTGCATCCCGCCGTTCAGCTTTAGCGAGAGCCTGCAGGCAAAGCTTCGCGAGACCACACGCCGCATCGCGATGGCACTGGGCGTACGCGGCCTGGTCAACGTGCAGTATGCCATCAAGGGCGAGACCGTCTACGTGATCGAGGCCAACCCGCGTGCCAGCCGTACCGTGCCGTTTATCTCCAAGGCCACCGGCGTGCCGCTGGCCAAGTGCGCGGCGCGTATCATGGCGGGCGATTCCATCGCGAGCTTGGGCCTGCCGAGCGACGAGCGTCAGCTCGATTGGTTCTGCATGAAGGAAGCCGTTATGCCCTGGGGCCGTTTCCCGGGCGCCGACGTTATCCTGGGGCCCGAGATGAAGTCGACGGGCGAGGTCATGGGCATCGCCAAGAGCTATCCCGAGGCATACGCCAAGACGCAGCTGGCGATCGATTACAAGCTGCCCGACCCGAGCGCCGGCAAGGTGTTCATTAGCGTGTGCGACCGCGACAAGCGTCATATCCTTTCGGTTGCGCGTATCCTTCGCTACCTGGGCTTTGATATCTGCTCCACCGAGGGCACGGCGCGCGTGCTGCGCGGCGGCAACGTGACCTGCGAGGTCGTGGAGAAGATTAGCGGCCCGCACGACGGCGAGCGTCCCAACATCGGTGACCTGATCGCCGATGGTAAGATCGCGGTGATCGTCAATACGCCGTACGGTCCGGGCTCGCGTGGCGATGGCTACCTGCTACGTACCGAGGCCGTACGCCGCGGTGTGACCTGCGTGACCGCGATGTCTGCGGCCAACACCTACGTGAGTGCCATCGAGGCGGTGCGCGAGGACCAGCAGGGTCACGGCAGCGCCAACGACATGGGCATGGACGTCATCGCCCTGCAGGACCTGCCGCAGCACACGGTGTAGTTGCTGTCTCTTATACACATCTCCGAGCCCACGAGACATGCGCAGATCT
>UQPL01000219.1:0-2214 GCA_900542895.1 uncultured Collinsella sp.
CCCTCGACACTATTGTTTACTTTTGGAGGAAGTAGCATGTCTACCGTCACTACCATCAAGCGCGGCGGCCTCACCGCGGCCATCGATTCCATGGGCGCCCAGCTCACGAGCCTTGCCCTCAACGGCAACGAGTATCTGTGGCAGGGCGATCCGGCCTTTTGGGGCAAGCACGCGCCCATTCTGTTCCCCATCGTGGGCTCACTGCGCAACAACACGGCAACGTCTGCGGCTGGCACCTGCGAGATGCCGCGCCACGGCCTCGCGCGCATCGTCGAGCACAAGCTGGTCGAGGTTTCGGAGGACGGCTCCTCGGTAACGTACGAGATCACCGACACGCCCGAGTCGCTCAAGGCGTTCCCGTTCCACTTTAAGCTCAACATGACCTATGCCCTGACTGGTGACGCCACGCTTACCCAGACCTTTGCCGTCACCAATACCGGCGACGTGGACCTGCCGTTCTCGGTGGGCGGCCACCCCGCATTTAACGTGCCCGCCCCCGGTGCCGAGGACGAGGCGTTCGAGGATTACGAGCTGGCGTTTACCGAGGCTTGGACTAACGAGGCTCCCATCATCACGCCCGACGGTCTTATGACGTTCGAGGGTAGCTACAAGGCTCCCGATAACTCGGACGTGCTGCCCATCACGCACCGCAGCTTCGATAACGACGCCATCATGTTCACCGATACCCCGGGCTCCACGCTCACGCTGCGCGGTCGCAAGTCGGGCCACGGCGTCAAGATCGACTTTGAGGGCTTTAAGTACATCGGCGTGTGGTCTGCTGCCAACGACGCTCCGTTTGTGGCGCTCGAGCCCTGGACCGGTCACACCACCATGGACACCGAGGACAACATCTTTGAGCACAAGGTCAACACCATTACCTTGGCTCCCGGCGCTACCGATAAGCGCACCTTTAGCGTCACGTTGCTCTAGAGGTTCCGCCGTTCTAACGAACGGCGGACCGGTCGACGCTGCGCGCCACCCAGAGCGACAATTTGTCATTCAAAAGGCAAGGCATGACCAGAAGGTCTATGCCTTGCCTTTTTCATGCCAACTTGTTCGCTCTGGGTGGCGCTCGCTGGCATTGTCAAAACATCGACGTTCCCAATGACTACCGCGTGTCTATTAATTTTTCGAGCTTGTGCTGCGCTGCTGGTCGCTGGCGTATATCCTGTTAAGTCGTCAGCATACAATTCAACAGGGAAGGCAGATTATGCATTCTCCCCATCAACGCGACGCGCATCCACAGCCGGTATGCAGCCGTCGCATCTTTTTGGGAAGCGCTCTCGCTGCGAGCGCTTCCGTCGTCGCCGGCGCGCTCGCCGGCTGTCAGCGCCCGTCCACGCTCAAGGTGGTTCAGCCCACGACGGGCGGCGGTCGCGACGACCTGTCCGATTCCGTTATCGGCAAGGACAAGATCCGCATCGGCATGGAGGCGGCCTACGCCCCGTACAACTGGCAGGTCTCCGAGGCCAGCGAGTACACCATTCCCATCGATAACGTGCGGGGAGCCTATGCCGATGGCTACGACGTGCAGATCGCCAAGATTGTCTGCAAGGCCCTCGGCGGCGAGCCCGTCGCCGTCAAGCAGAGCTTCTCGGGTCTTATCGATTCGCTCAACAACGGCCAGATCGACCTCATCATTGCCGGCATGAGCGCCACGCCCGAGCGTGAGGAGTCCGTCGGCTTTTCCGACCCGTACTTCATTGGCTACTTTGGCCTGTTCGTAAAAGAGGGTTCCCCTTACCAAAACGCCACCAAGCTCAGCGACTTTAGCGGCGCCACGGTACTCGGCCAAAAGGACACCATGCTCGATACCGTCATCGACGAGATTCCGGGCGTTGTCCACAAGAACCCGGTCGATTCGGTTCCCACGGTGTTTTCGAACCTGCTGCAGGGCACGTGCGACGCCGTGACCTATAACACCGAGAACGAGAAGGGCTATATGGCCCAAAACCCGGGCATCGTCCCCATTCATTTTGCCGAGGGCGAGGGCTTTAAGCAGGAGGTCGCGGCAAACGTCGGCTGCCGCAAGGGCTCGGACAAGCTGCTTAAGCTCATCGACAAGACACTCAAGGGCATTAGCCAAGAGGAGCGCGACCAAATGTGGGACGCGTGCCTCGACCGTCAGCCGGCATAGGGAGGCAGCATGAAAACCATTAATCGCCTGGCCTCCTTTATCAAGGCCGACCACCGTTATGTATACCTGGGCACGAG
>UQPL01000220.1:0-2155 GCA_900542895.1 uncultured Collinsella sp.
TACACCTAAGCCTTCGTCGGCAGCGTCAGATGTGTATAAGAGACAGGTATTGGTAGTTGGACGGGTAGAGCATCTCATCGGCGGTAAAGAAGCCGGTCTCCTCGATGACGCGCAGGTGCATGTGGCGGATGGCCTTGACGCCCTCGAGCAGGTCGTCGGGAGCCTCGGGGTTGGGGTTGTGCAGAAGACCCTTGTAGCCGGTACCCTTGGTGCGCGGCTTATTGGTGTAGACGCGCGGAATGATGATGAGCTTGTCCTTGACCTCTTCGGCGGTCTTGGCCAGTCGGTTCATATACTCGAGCACCGAATCCTCGCGGTCGGCAGAGCACGGGCCGATGATGAGCACCTTACGTGCGTCCTCGCCGGTAAAGACTTTGGCGACCTCGGCGTCAAATGCCTGCTTTTTGGCGGTAAGCTCGGCAGAAAGCGGCATTTCCTCGCGGATCTCCATGGGGATCGGCAGCCTGCGTTTGAATTCCATGGCCATAGGGGTCTCCTCAATCAATAGAAAGAGCAATAAGCGTATTGTCGAATGCTCGGCATTATCCGCTGTCGCACGCTAAAGTGCAAGTCCTTGTCACCCCGAAACCTACCAAAAAGAGACAGGTTTATTTTGGCAGGTTTTATCTGGGCAAACGTCGGCGAATGCCGGGAGGGAGCGGCGCCGCGCGGGACCCTAAGGCTGTTGTCAGTTCCCCAGGAAATACCCTGTGGGCAAAAAATGCCAAATATGAGTACGGTTGCTATCTTAGTATCATATTGCCTTCGCAAAATAATAGACATAACAGCAAAATATGTTTATTAACGCAAACACATATAAGTCCGCTATAGGGCTGTTTGATCAATTTAGGGACGCGTGTAAGCCGTGAAAACGGCATTTGGGGCTGTTTTGGCTGTTACTAAAAAGGTAACAGTACTCATATTTGCCCTTTTTTGCCCACGGGGCCTCGAAGGGGCTGTCAATCAGGTCCCAGGGGAGGCGGTTCGAGGGTCGCAAAACAAAAACGGGGGCGCAGGTTGTCCTGCGCCCCCGTTTTCTTAGCATTGCGGTTGTTTGCCGCCGGTTTTTACGCCGCCTCGTCGAACTGCGAGTTGTACAGGTCGGCGTAGAAGCCGCCCTGGGCGAGCAACTCGTCGTGCGTGCCCTTCTCGACGATGTCGCCGTCGCGAATTACCAAGATCACGTCGGCGTTGCGGATCGTGGACAGGCGGTGCGCGATAACAAAGCTGGTACGGCCCTGCATCAGCGCATCCATGGCACGCTGAATAAGCTCCTCGGTACGGGTATCGACGTTGGAGGTCGCCTCGTCCAGAATCAGCGCCGGGCGGTCGGCCAAAATGGCGCGGGCGATGGTCACGAGCTGGCGCTGACCCTGCGATAGGTTAGTGCCCTCCTCGTTGATCATAAAGTCGTAGCCGCCGGCGAGCGTATGGATAAAGTGGTCGCAACGCGCGGCACGCGCAGCGGCCTCGACCTCGGCATCGCTCGCATCGGGGCGTCCGTAGCGGATGTTTTCGCGGATGGTGCCGTTAAACAGCCAGGTATCCTGCAGTACCATGGCAAACTCGCCGCGCAGTGCCGCACGGTCCCAGTCGCGCACGTCGACGCCCTCGACGCGCAGCGAACCGCCGTCCACGTCGTAAAAGCGCTGCAGCAGCTTAATGAGCGTGGTCTTGCCGGCGCCGGTGGGGCCGACGATGGCGATGGTCTGGCCGGGCTGCGCCTCGCAGCTAAAGTCGTGGATGATGGTCTTGTCGGGCGTATAGCCAAACTTCACATGGTCAAACTCCACGTGGCCGGGGCGCTTCTCAGGGATCTGCGCGTCGGCCTTCTGCTCCTCCTCGGGTGCGGCCAAAAACTCAAACACACGCTCGGTGGCAGCTGCCATCGACTGCATCGTGTTGCTCACGTTGCCCAGCTGCTGCACGGGTTGCGTAAAGTTGCGCACGTACTGGATAAAGCTCTGGATGTCGCCGGGCGTGGCATTGCCGGTCAGCGCGAGCTGCGCGCCCACCACGACAACGCCCACGTAACCCATGTTGCCCACCAGGCTCATAAGCGGCATCATCAGGCCCGACAGGAACTGCGAACGCCAGCCACTAATAAACCTGTCTCTTATACACATCTCCGAGCCCACGAGACATGCGCAGATCT
>UQPL01000221.1:0-2143 GCA_900542895.1 uncultured Collinsella sp.
CCTTCGTCGGCAGCGTCAGATGTGTATAAGAGACAGTTGATGGCCTTCTCGCCGTCGGCGACGTCATCCTCGGACTTAAGCGAGAGTTTGAGGTCCTTGGTCGAGAAGTCCTTGGCGGCAAGCTTGGCGCCCTTCTCGGCCGAGACGCCATAGGTTGCCGCGGCGCCGGTCAGAGGGCCGATGACACCGATCTTGAAGGTCTTGCCGTCATCGGCAGAGCCGCCGTCCGAGCTACCCGACGAGCAACCAGCAAGTGCCGCGGTGCTACCGAGCGCCGCGGCGCCAGCCAAGAAACTCCTGCGGTTAAGTACGTTGTTGATGCTAAACATGGTGTCCCCCTTTTCGCTGGCCGCGGTGCGACCGTCTTGCGGTACAGGGCAAACCTTATGGTGCAAACGTTGACAGTTTGTTACGGAAGTTCGTTTGTAGCGAGCGTGTTTCCAATGTTTCCGCAGCGTTTCGGGGGGTGGCGTTTTATGCTGCTCCCGCTGCCAGGCAAGCACGCGCCCGCACTTCACGCTAGAATGCACTCAACCTTTAAGCGGTTAATCCATCCATAAGATGCACGAAGGAGCTATCTATGAGCGAACCCCTGCGCACCGTGAACGTCGGCCTCATCGGTCTGGGAACCGTCGGCGGCGGCGTGGCCCGTCTGATCAAGAGCCACCACGATGAGTACCTGGCCGCCTACGGCATCGACCTTAAGCTGACCCGCGCCTGCGCGCTTGCCTGGGAGCAGGCCGAAGCCGCCGGTATTGAGCGCGAGGCCTTTACGAGCGACTGGCACGACGTCGTCACCGACCCCACCGTCGATATCGTCGTCGAGCTCATCGGCGGCGAGCACCCCGCGACCGAAATCTTCACCACCGCCTTCGAGAACGGCAAGCACGTCGTCTCTGCCAACAAGGCCCTGCTGGGCCGTCATGTCGAGACGCTCGCCGAGAAGGCACGCGCGTGCGGCGTGCAGATTAAGTGCGAGGCCAGCTGCGGCGGTGGCATCCCCATCGTGAGCACGCTCGAGCACGACCTGGTGGGCAACAAGATCCTGACCATCGCCGGCATTCTCAACGGTACCACCAACTATATCCTGTCGCGCATGGACGCCGAGGGCGCCGATTACGCCGATGTGCTTGCCGACGCGCAGGCCAAGGGCTATGCCGAGGCCGATCCGTCCGCCGACGTCGACGGCTTCGACGCCGCCAGCAAGACGGCCATCCTCGCCTCCATCGGTTTTGGCACCCGCGTTACCACCGACGATGTGTACCAGCAGGGTATCCGTACCATCGGCGCCGAGGACATTGCCCAGGCCCGCGAGCTCGGCTACACCATTAAGCTGCTCGGCATCGCCCGCAACACCGACGCCGGCGTCGACGTCCGCGTGCATCCCACGCTGATCCCCGCCGACCACATGCTTGCCAAGGTCAACGGCGCCATGAACGCTGTCTACGTGGTAGGCGACGCCGTGGGTGAGACCATGTTCTACGGTGCCGGCGCAGGCTCCTTCCCCACCGCGAGCGCCGTCGTGGGCGACATCCTGTCGCTCTCCGAGCAGATCAGCCGCGGCGTGGCTCCGCTGCCCGAGATTGAGCCCTATGGTCACAACCTCGCCTTTAAGCCCATGGACGAGCTCCAGACCAAGTACTATGTGCGCCTGAAGGTCGCCGACCGCGTGGGCGCCCTGTCCGAGACGGTCGACATCTTTGCCAAGCACAACATCTCGATCTCGCTCATCAACCAGGTCGAGGACGGCAAGTCGGGTGTTAGCGATGCCTGCTCGGTCATCTTCCTGACGCACCGCGCACTCGAGAAAGACGTCCAGGCTGCCGCCGCCGAGCTTGCCAGCGTCGACTGCGTGGCCGAGGTCGCCAACGTCCTGCGCATCGAGGACGTTGAGGCTTGGACCGAAGGCGTCATGGCCAACTAGTTCGGTTCTCGCCATACGACATATATTTGAGGGGCTCCCGTCCGGTCTTGGACGGGAGCCCCTTTTGCTTGCGCGCTCGGAGCGCATTGACGCGGCCAGCGTTTGAACAACTTGACCGTTCGGTGTCAACCAGGGATACCGCTCACCGATAAGCAGGCATGTTTGTTTTTGTCCGCCGCTATCCCTGTCTCTTATACACATCTGACGCTGCCGACGAAG
>UQPL01000222.1:0-2141 GCA_900542895.1 uncultured Collinsella sp.
AGCGATCGCGATGCGGTGCCCGGCACGAGTGTGGGCGATCTCGACGAGTCGCTGGTCGACCGCACGATAGAACGCGCCTATTCGTTGACGCCTCGAGCGATGCGTGGTGCGACGGACAAGAAGACAAAGATGGAGCGCCTGAATCTCCTCGACTTCCAGGGCAATGTTACCAAGGCCGGCCTCCTTGCCGCGGGCGTTTACCCTCAGCAGTTCTATCCCAAGCTCTTCATTGATGTGGCTGTCCATGCGGGAACTCAAAAGGGCGCTGCGGGACCGCTAAGATTTATGGACCGCACAGTCTGCGAGGGCACCCTGGGCGAGATGATTTCGGATACTGTCGCGGCTGTCGCCAAAAACCTGCGCCGCACCTCGACCGTCCAAGGCATCTCGCGTATCGACTCGCTGGAGATTCCCGAGGAGGTCCTGCGCGAGGCAGTCGCCAACGCGGTTATCCACAGGGAATACGGGGATCGGTTCTGTGGGCAATCGATCGCCGTCGACGTTTTTGACGACCGTATCGAGGTGACGAATCCCGGCGGCCTTTATGGAGGGAAGACTCGCGAGAGCTTGTTTGACGGCAGCTCCCGATGCCGTAACGCGACGCTCGTGAAACTCATGTCGATTGTCCCGCTGCCGGATGGCGCAGGTTCGCCGGCTGAGGGCAATGGCTCGGGCATCCCGATGATGCTCGATGCCATGCGCGCGCATGGTTGTCTCGTGGGCTCGGAGATGTGTATAAGAGACAGGTTCAAGGTCGTACTTTACCGTTCAAAGATCGAGCCGGTCGATCATGGCGGGGACTTGATTATGACGGCGCTCAAGCGCTACGGCGAATTGGGGACGCGCGAACTGGCGGAGCGCACGGGACTCACGGTTTCCCAGGTCAGGGCACGCGTCAATGCGCTCATTGGGCAGGGCGAGCTTGAGCCGACGGCGCCGTTGACAAGCCGCAACCGCAAGTATCGACTGTCAGAGCGCGTGGAATAAATGCGTTAGTGGACGAGGCGACCCAATAATCGACCCTCAATTGGCGCCCACTAAGGTAAAGCGGTTGTTGCTCAGTCGACGGTGATGCTAAAGACTCGGCTTACGCCGGCATGGCCCCGAACCCGTCCATCAAGAACAGCCTAAGAACCAGCTTGATGACATATCCCGGTTTGACTTCAGCCGCGTCAAAGACGTGGCGCTCGGCGAGCTCGCTGCAGTATGCATAGATGTCGCGGATAAGGTCCGCGCCCGAAAGCGTAAACATGTAGCCTGCGTCCGAAAGCGCATTGGGTGCGGCGGGCAACTTGGCCATGTGGCAGAACGTTTGCAGGTCGGGCGCCATAACATTCTGGTAGTCGAGGTGGCCGCTGGCATCCTGTGCGGCAAGCTCCAATTGGCGCACAAAATCCAGCGCCGCCGCTAACACAAAGCTCGGCGTAGGCGCATTGACGTCCTGAGTGGTCGCCACAAGCCTGCCCGCCGCCTGCGTGACAAGCCAAGCGACCTCGCGCTGGCAACGCACAGCCTTGCGCGTAACCGGCTTGATGGACGAAGAAGAAACGCTCCCCTTAGGCGGATTCGAAGCAGCCATAAGACCCTCTCATGAACAATCCGGCCCAACAAGCCCGGATGAAACACGTGCTACATCAGTATACAGGGAAGTGGGGTAGCGGGGTACAAGCGCGCCAGCGGCAAACCGAGAGCATCAACGATGTGCCGATCGCGGAATGAGATCTCGTAATAATTGACTTCCGGCCATATTATTGAGGGGCATGACTCGCGTTCGTATGGTTGTAGGTGCTGGCGATGAACGACATTGACCTTGCTGTTCCGTTGATGGATGGACCAAGCTATGACCGCGCCTGCAGTCTCGTGCCTTCCGAATACGTTGAGGCATGGGAGTGGTTTCTGGGTGAGGAACAGCGCGGCGGCGTTTGGACCAGCCTTCCGCACCACACCAAGGAAGATAGCCCTCAGTATCAGTATCGTTTGAGAATTGGCTCGGACTTCTTTCCCGTAACGCGGGATTCAGGGATCTTCTGGCCGGGCCAGGATCGGGTGAAGCAAGATCCCAATAAGATCTTTGCGCTTTCGGTCCATAACTCTAAAAAGAGCTTCTACACCGATGTGCCTCCGCTCTATTTGGACGATGG
>UQPL01000223.1:0-2035 GCA_900542895.1 uncultured Collinsella sp.
GGCGACGCCGCCTCGGCACCCCGCGTCGGCGCATCGACCGGCACGGGCGCGTTCGGTTCGCAACCCTCGTCTGCGTCATCGTCGGCGGCTGCATCATACGCAGACCCCGCGGCATCCGAGCCGCATGCAACGCCCTCAAGTCGGACGCCGCACCCCGGGCAAAATCGCACCGGCACGCCGGCGACCCGAGGCAGCTGCGCCCCACACGCCGGGCAGAATCTCAAGTCACTCATCCCGTACATCCCCAATTTCGTTAGCTGTTTTTGATCGCGGCAAGCTGCCGACATAACTCATCGGCACCGTTAAGTCGGTACGCCATCTTATCGAGCACGATGTTTTTGCCCTCAAGTTCTACCGATTGCTCCGAGCCATCCGTATAGACAAAGACGAGCGTTTGGCCGGCATCGCTCATCCGCTCATCCACCGCATCCCCCACGGTGCAGCCATCGAGCGCGGCAAAAGTCGATGCGACCAGTTCAGCATCGTCGGTCTCATAGACCGTCCGCGCCTCCCCGTCCTCGATAAGCTTGACCGCCACCGGAACGGCAGCGCAATCGTTGAGCGACACTTGCGCGGCAGTCTTTCCTTGAGCGCCATGGTCGCCGGCAACGTAAACTCGCATGATTGTCACCGCCGCGGCAAAGACCACCACGGCGATAAGCGCGCCCGCAGTTTTATTAGACGCGCAACCCCGAGACGCCATAGGTGCACCCCCTCCGTTCTGCTCTGCTCAGCATCACATTCATATGCCTTTGAGCACCAAAACGGCAGGTGACAAATGTCTCATATTCATATTTTTGCAGGTAAAAAACCACCACAAAGGTGCCTGTCCCCTTTGTGGTGGTTAGCTAGTCTTGGGGTGTCCAGGACCAGAAGAAGTTGATGAGGGCTACGCGCGAGGAGGCACCGGTCTTTTTGTTGATCGAAGCGATGTGGCGATAGAGCGTGGAGCGCGAAAGGAAGAGTGCCGCTGCCACGTCCTGCACGCTGTCGTCCGAAACGACCAGTGCCTCCAGAACATCGCGCTCGCGCTTGGTGAGCCCAAAGGCGGCAACGAAGCCATCGAGCCGATCGTCAAACGAAAGCTCCGGCGCCTCCAGGGGCACCGTGTCGGCCTGGCCGGGCTCACAGCTCACGCCAAGATCGTCGGTGGCAAGCGCCAGCCCGCCGTGCGTCGCCTCGCCCTCACCGTCTTGTCCAAACTGTCCTAACAGCGAAACCGCGATGCCGACAAACAGCACGAGCACGACGCTCACTGCCGCCAGCACGTTTTGACTCGAGATAATCGCCACCGCCGGAGCCGTCACGAGTATCGAGCAAACATTGTTGATAACACGGCCCATGCACGGCCACAGATACGCCCAGCGGGCATACATCGAAATCGCGGCGAACTTCGCGGTGAAGAACACCACGAAAAAGCCCGTGCCAAGGTAAAAGATAATCGTGGAGACAAGCGTGTTGCCACCGTTGCCATCGGTGATAAGCACAAAGAACGAGAGCGTGGACAGCATGGCGGCGCACGTCATGATGATATTCATATACGAACGCCCACGCAGGTCATACAGGACGCCGGCGGCAAGGGCGCTCACAACCAGCAACAAGCGCGGCCAGTCGCCCAGATCGATAGCGCCAGCGGCATGCGAGGTCGTAAGGCCGGCATTGAGGGCTGCGAACACGCCGGTGAGGCAAACGGTCGCCACCGTCAGACGCACCACGGCACCCTGAAAGGCCGCCTTTGCCTCGGGGTCATCGTGCCACCTGGCGCCACGCTCCGACGCATCGACCGATAGCTCGGCAATCTCGACCTCGAACTCGAGCGCAGGCTCATCACGCAATTTAGCGCGGCGGGCACCGTGAAGCAGCCCCACCAGCGCAATCGCGCAGGCAATGAGAACAGACTGCTGGGGAATGCCCGCAGGCATCACCATATGGTTGAGCACCTGCACCAAAATGCCCGCAGCATAGGAAACCGCCACGGCACGCGCCAGGCAGGGCGTCTGCGCAAAACGCCGCGCAAGATTGGCATGGGCGGTCG
>UQPL01000224.1:0-2001 GCA_900542895.1 uncultured Collinsella sp.
CCGCAGATCCCGACGTTTGCCCCCGAGATGTTCGCTCGCATTACGCAGGTCGACACGCTCAAGCGCAAGCAGTTCGTCAAGGGCATGGAGGAGCTTGCCCAGGAGGGCGCCATCCAGATCTTCCGCGAGCTGGGTGCTGGCATGGAGAGCGTCATCGTGGGCGTGGTCGGCGTGCTGCAGTTTGAGGTGCTCGAGCGCCGTCTCAAGGCCGAGTACCGTGTTGAGGTTCGTCGCCAGCCACTGCCCTATACGGACATCCGCTGGATCCAGAATGACCCCGACACCATCGATATCCCAGGCCTTTCGCTCACGCGCGACACGCTGCGCGTCGAGGACATGCGCGGCGGTAAGCTGCTGCTGTTCACGAGCCCGTGGAACGTGGATTGGGCAACCGACCACAACCCCGACCTGATCCTGTCGGAGTTTGGCAACGTAGCCTTTTAACGCATCGGCGCGGTGGTCCTGCGGGGCTGCCGCGCCATTTACTTGCCTAATGCCGTGTGAGCGGCTATCATACCCACCGTCGTCTCAAGACCGAGACGTCCGAGCAGTTCGGGTCCGATATCCTGCTCGTTAAACCTAAAACCAAAGGAGTACATAATGATCAAGAAGGTCATGGAGGACTATAAAGTCCTGTTGCGGAGCATTCCCGCGGCAACGGTTTCGCTGTTTTTCGTGAGCGTCATCATGATGAACCTGCTGGCCAACAAAGAGCTTATCAGCCTGCCGTATCTGGCACTCGACTGCGGCTTTGTGGTGAGCTGGGTTTCGTTTTTGTGCCAGGACATGATCTGCAAGCGCTTTGGCGCCAAGGCATCCATCAAAATCTCTATCCTCGCGCTGCTGGTCAACCTTGCCGTGAGCCTGTGCTTTTGGGCATGCTCGCTCACGCCCGGCATGTGGGGCGCTTACTACGACACAGGCATGGTCGAGGTCAATACCGCCCTTAACGCCACCATCGGCGGCACCTGGTACGTGGTGCTTGGCTCTTCGCTGGCAATGCTCGTTTCTGCTGTGGTTAACTCCACGCTCAACCAGTCGCTCGGCCGTATGCTCAAAAAGAATAACTTTGCGAGCTTCGCCTTCCGTTCCTATGTGTCCACGGGTGTTGGCCAGTTTATCGACAACCTGGTCTTTGCCATCGTGGTGAGCCACACGTTCTTTGGTTGGACCTGGGTGCAGGTCCTCATGTGCTCGCTGACCGGCGCTGTTGCCGAGCTGCTATGCGAGGTCTTCCTGAGCCCCGTGGGCTACAAGGTCGTACGCGGCTGGGAGCGCGAGAATGTGGGTTCCGAGTACCTCGAGCGCCACGCAACCGCCTAAGGAGCAAGTATGCGGGTTTTGATCACGGGCGCTTCGGGCGGTATCGGAGCCGCGTGCGTGCAGCGCTTTTTGGACGAGGGCCACGAGGTCGTGGGCTTTGATTTGCTACCGGCGGCGATCAAACACGAGCGCTACCGCCATCTGATCGTTGATGTTCGCGAGCCTAACTCGTTTCCAGGTGACCTTGAGCCTCAGGTAATCGTGAACGTTGCCGGTACGCAGGATTCGGCAGACGACATCGCCGCCAACCTGTATGGCACCATCAACGTGACCGAGCGCTACGCCTTTGCGGGGGAGGGGCTTGTCGCCAAGCCGGCGCCCGCTATCAAATCCGTGGTCAATGTGGGGTCGGCGAGCGGGCATACGGGATCGGAGTTTCCCGACTATGCCGCCAGCAAGGGCGGCGTTATCGCCTACACCAAGAACCTTGCAAACCGCTTGGCACCGCAGGCCGTCGCCAACAGTGTGGACCCGGGCGGCGTTATCACGCCGCTCAACCGTTGCGTGATGGAAGACGAACACCTGTGGAACCAGATTATGGAGCTCACGCCGCTTAAGCGCTGGGCCACCGCCCAAGAGATCGCCGAGTGGATCTACTTTGTGGGCGTGACCAACCGGTTTATGACCGGACAGAGTCTGTTGATCGATGGCGGCGAGGCCGGCCGCACACAATTTATT